>NZ_JANGCA010000210.1:0-406 GCF_024463855.1 Clostridium sp. DFI.1.208
GCAGGCAGAGAAACAAAAGAAATATTGCAGCACGGCATTGGAATGGTCAGATATCGAGATGATCGACGGAGACGCGATCCATATAAGAGACGGCAGCACACGAGAGCGTATCATCGGTTTGAAAGTCACCCCCAGGAACATCTTCATCGATACAAGTTATGTACAGGCCCGTATCGTGAACAACCTGCGCATCATCTTCAATAAGATCCGTTTCCCCATCTATTGGGGCTACGTATTCGTGCCGGTACAGATCGACGATCATATCTCGATGCTGTTGCGGGAAGAGACGCAGGAAGAGGATCCGCGCATCCGTGCGATGATCCAAAATGATTTTGAAAAGGTCACTTGGTTCCAGGATACACATCGTGAGCTGGAATTCTTTCTGATGCTGCGCGATGAGGATGAA
>NZ_JANGCA010000211.1:0-406 GCF_024463855.1 Clostridium sp. DFI.1.208
AGTCGTTTCTGTTCCTGCACGTTCAATACGCGGACCTCCTTCTTCACCTCTCTTGGATATTCCACACAGCGGCAGGGATCATAGGAGACGATGCCCAGCTGGATCGCCCGTTTGAAGGAGAGCTTCAAGACCATGATGTGCTCCTTCAGCGTTTTGACACCCAGTCCGCCTCTTCCATCCAGCCTGCCCCTCTCATATTTGATATTCACATAGGCCTGCAGGATGGATTCCGTGATATCGTTCAGCGGATAATCGCCGAGCAGAGGACAGATATGACTACAGATATAGCTGCGGAAGCTGGCATAGGTGTTCGGCTTTGCGCTCAGCCTCACAAAATGCTCGAGGAAATAGAGCAGCCACTCCTCAAGGGAGGGCATATGATCAAAGGGATCCTCACTGCGGCCAT
>NZ_JANGCA010000212.1:0-402 GCF_024463855.1 Clostridium sp. DFI.1.208
CCATACTCAGTGCTACTAATTTTTTCATTTTCTTTTTCTCCTTTTCCCTCCCGTATCTTTTACATCCCCGGGGATCTCTCTGGGATACGTTCTGTTTTTTCTCTTACTTCTTCACTACGATGTTCAGCTGTGCCTTCGCTTCACCTGCCTTCTTCCCATCATCGTCATATGCCTCAAACGTTGCCGTACAGGCATACGTCCCCCTGGATAACTCCTCGTCCAGATGATCCTCCTTGATCACCTGACCGGGCTTGATCCCATCACTGTAATAGATCTCTTTATCTCCATCATCGATCACGATGCGCACCCGCATGTTGTAGTTGTTGTTCGCTGCATTTTCGATACGCAGCGTCCCCTTGCTCTTCCCATTCTCGAATACCGGGGTACTGTTGATCGAGATCG
>NZ_JANGCA010000213.1:0-396 GCF_024463855.1 Clostridium sp. DFI.1.208
GTCTGTGTCTGGTGATGAGTGGCTGCGGCGATTCGGATATGCTGTTGACGAAAGAGGATGTTCAGCTGGATCAGATCAGGCTGAAGGAGCTGGAGCGAAAGATCGGGGATAAGAGCACCTTCATCCTTATGGTCTCCCAGAATTCCTGTAGCGACTGTTCGCTGATGGAACGGACCATCCTCCCCTTTTCCCGTACCCATGAGAACATCGATATCGTGGAGCTGAAGCTGGATGAACAGGGAGAGAAGATATCCGATACCGATCAGGCTTTCCGGGATATCCAGAAGCTCATCCCTGCCTTCAGCGGAAGCACGCCGCAGTTCTTCTATTTCAAGGATGGAGAGATGAAGAAAACAGAGCAGGGTGTGATGAGTGAGCTCGCATGGCAGAATTACA
>NZ_JANGCA010000214.1:0-393 GCF_024463855.1 Clostridium sp. DFI.1.208
GCACTTGGATCATAGGTGTCCGTCTCTGCGATCCTCGTCCACAGATAGTATGTCGTCGTTCGATTCAGGTTCGTAAATTCATAGCTGCCGTCGTCTTTCTTCTTCAGCGTATCCCAGTCTCCTTCTTCCGGAGTATACCCTTCTTCCTTACTGAGATAGTATTCATACGTATCATTCACCTCTGTCAGGATCAGGTTCGTATCCAGGTCTCGCTTCAAATCTTGATACTTGGCATCCAATGGATTTGGGTTCATCTCTTTTGTCACGATGACAGAATTCGTCTTCTTTATGCTTCCCTGATAATGGGCAGCATTTTCCTTCGCTTTGTATTCCACCGTGATGTAGGAGCCGACATCCTCCTTCGTATAGGTATAGCTGTAGCTGATCGTCTTC
>NZ_JANGCA010000215.1:0-389 GCF_024463855.1 Clostridium sp. DFI.1.208
TCTTTATCTCCATCATCGATCACGATGCGCACCCGCATGTTGTAGTTGTTGTTCGCTGCATTTTCGATACGCAGCGTCCCCTTGCTCTTCCCATTCTCGA
This sequence comes from Clostridium sp. DFI.1.208, assembly GCF_024463855.1. Classification (NCBI taxonomy): domain Bacteria; kingdom Bacillati; phylum Bacillota; class Clostridia; order Eubacteriales; family Clostridiaceae; genus Clostridium; species Clostridium sp. DFI.1.208. The sequence goes on from NZ_JANGCA010000215.1 coordinate 101, forward strand.
ATACCGGGGTACTGTTGATCGAGATCGCCAGCATCCCCTCATCCACCTTGTTGTTCATCAGCTCCTGGATCTGGTCCTTCGTCAGTCCGTCCAGACTTCCATCCTCAGCTGCACTGTCGAACCGAAAGCCACCACGCAACAGGGACCATCCCGCCAGACATGCCGCAAGCAGGAGCAGGACGATCAGGAAGATCATCCCCTTGCGCTGCTTCCCTGCTCTCTTCTCTTCTGTTTCCATCCCTTACTCCTCTCTGATCTCGTACTGTTTTCTTTCATAGGTTGCGACATC
>NZ_JANGCA010000216.1:0-386 GCF_024463855.1 Clostridium sp. DFI.1.208
GCAGGGTTGCTGCTCAAGCCATAATAGCGGACGGCATAATTGAAAATTGCACTCAGTTGGTTATGCAGTGTTTTTAGATAGGTGGGGGAAAACTCCTTATCCGTTTTGGTAGTTTGCTTCATCATCTCATTCTGCCAGCTGATTACATCGGTTGGCGTTATCTCGCAAAGCTTCTTGTCCTTGAAATAGGGCAGTATCTTCTTTTCAATGATTGCTACTTTCGTCTGAAGTGTATTTTCCTTCAATCTTTTTTCCATTGAATCCATATAGATTTCAACAAAGCTTCCAAAAGTCATTGATAGACTGTTATCCTTCTTTTCAGCAAATTCAACTTCATAACGCTTGGCTTCAACCTTGGACTTGAATCCTCTTTTGGTTGTGGTCCT
>NZ_JANGCA010000217.1:0-383 GCF_024463855.1 Clostridium sp. DFI.1.208
CCTTCCTTCTTCTCTTCTTTTGATGCTTCCTTCATCTCTTCCATTCCTTTTCTCCTTCCATCGTACCTTTGCATAAGGAAGGGAGTGCTCCCTCCCTCATGTAAGAGCACGATGTGCTCTTTTGTATGTATCCGTATTCTCTGTTTATGGTGCAGGTGTCGGATCTGCCTTATCCATTTCCAGCGTATAAGTTACATTGAATGCCTTCTCATAGATACCTTTTGTTTTTTCTGGAATCGTACTCTTGGATGCACTGCCATCAAGAACAAGCGATTTTGATGAATTCGGTGCTATCTTCAACTGCTCAGCAGCTTCAAACGTATTATCTCCCAGCTTCATCCATTTATTGTTCAACTTGATTGCGACAGTTTTAGGGTTATCTG
>NZ_JANGCA010000218.1:0-383 GCF_024463855.1 Clostridium sp. DFI.1.208
TCAAGGAGCCATAAGGCAGGGTGGAGATTTTCCGCTAGGAAAATACAACCCGGTCCTTGAGTGAGGAAGCAGAAGCGGTATTCCATACCTACATGGCAACTTGCCATGTAGCCTGCCGGCAGATATGCCGGCTTTGCTTTATGCAGAGAGAACTCATAACCCGGCAGCTTACCGGGTTATATAGAATTCGATTTATCTTTCTCCTGTCGGTATGGATCACATGGGCGCTGCTGCCGCCGGCATTGCCATCGGCAGCTATGGAATAATGAAGAAAGTGAATATGTCAGGAGTCTAACTGATCATGCATACCAGCTCTCATATAATTCGCTTCCGTTATATTTATGGGCATATGCATACTCAGTCATTTTGATAGTTCCGTTTTT
>NZ_JANGCA010000219.1:0-382 GCF_024463855.1 Clostridium sp. DFI.1.208
TTGAGGAGGGCAGTGCCACATCCTTCGTCAGTCCCATCAGACTTGTCTGCGTACTGACTGCCAGTGTACTGAGCGCACTCAGCTTCTTTGCCTCTTCACTGTATTTGTCTGTGATCTCTTTCTTTGATGACGGGTAGCTTCCCTTTGTTTGTTGGAAACCGTCTATTACCAGACCTCCACTGACCATCTGCGCACTTGTGTATTCCTGTGCTCGCGGCTCTTCTTTCGATGCCACGCTGATATCATAGAAGCTGCTTTCCAGCTTACTGCTCTCTCCATTGAAATTGCCTGTTTCCTTGCCTTCCACATACACGGCCGCATAGCAGTTTGTGATACTGCTTTCTTTTCCGAATCCATATGCGGATTGCTTGCCTTCGATGAT
>NZ_JANGCA010000022.1:0-78789 GCF_024463855.1 Clostridium sp. DFI.1.208
ATGAAAAGAAAATCAGTTTCTTAGGAGAAAACATACAGACCATAAGAAAACACAGAGGAATGAAACAACAGGAACTTGCGGACAAAATCGGTATCAATATGCAGAGCCTTTCCAAGATTGAACGTGGCGTGAATTATCCTACCTTTGATACGTTAGAGAAGATAATGGACGTGCTGGGTGTAACGCCCAATGAATTATTGTCGGGAGAATGGAAGTATATTGACCACACCGAGCCCTATATCATGGATATTATCAAACGGGAACAAGACTTCAATGTTTCCTTAGATTACCTGTCTGAAAATGAATTTTTCGATGATGAAAAAGAATGCACATTTTACAAGGCATATAAACTCATACAGTATATCCATAACTACATTACCAATGAGGTTACGGAGTTGGAAGAACTTATGGAAATCAAGCAGTTGATACAGCGTCAAAAACTGGAACGCATGATAAAAGTGCATAAGGAAATGCGAGGGTTAGACCGATACAGAGAACAGCCCAAAGAGTATAAATACCATGACCCTTATGATGATTGGATATTTCGTCAGCTTGCGGATATAGACAACAGAAACAACATTCCCGACACTTCTCCACAAGTAGACTTCAATGAAGCAGACTATGAAGATTATCTAAAGGCGAAATGGAACAGAGGTCTTTAATTTCCTCTTGCATGGAAGATACAGCAAACAAAAAGCCCAGTAAAGAGTGCAAAGCACCACCAATGGTGGCAAGGCTCTTGACAGGGCTTTTTCTTTTCTGTTGTGGGGTAATCAAGAGGAAGAAAGAAAAAGTGTGCATTTTTGTTCCATAAATGCTAAGGGTATGCTGATTTTTATTGTGGCGGATATATGGAACTGTTATAATATGGATATGAAGAAAGCGACAAATTTGAAAGTGTTAATAATTTTCAAACAGCCTCATTGCATGGAAATAAGAAACAGACTATCCTTAAAGTAGGAGGTGGCACAAATGGCAAATGAAGATAAAAAAGATTTTAATGCTATGTTGCATGATAGTAAGGATATGCCAAAATTTCAAATTATCATAGACCAGAAAAGTATTGAGAAATATGGTGGAAACAAAATGTATTTTGCTCCCCCGATTGACTATGACAAAGTAATGAAAAAAGTTCCGTATGGTAAAGTGATTACGGTTGGAAAAATACGAGAACACTTTGCAAAATTGAGTGGTGCAGATTTTACAGAGCCGATTACAGCGGGTATATTTGTTTCTATTGTAGCGTGGGCGAGTTATCAGCGTTCCGAAGATGAAACACCCTATTGGAGAACATTAAAAGCAAACGGAGAATTAAATGCTAAATATCCAAATGGTATTGAAGCACAGAAAGAAAAATTAGAAGCAGAGGGACATACCATTATTCAAAAGGGGCGTAAAAATATACGATACTATGTAAAGGACTATGAAAATTCTCTTTTTGATTTGAAATAGGCAAATTCTATTTCACAATTTCATATCTCTATACACAAAGCAGTTAGTCTTAGGATTGACTGCTTTTTTCATACCTAAATTTCAGATTGGAGTGATGAAATGGTGTTTGTTAGAGCTGTTCAATAAGATTATCGGTGCATAAAATTTTATTGTGGTGCAGATATGAAAATGATATAATGTGGATATGAAGAAACGGACAAATTAGAATTTGGAGTGAAACAGAATGATTATAATAATCGAAACCGTAATTTTATGTATCGCGTTTTTTCTAATATGTTTTTGGGGAACAGGTACAGATAACAAAAATTTAAAAAGCTATTCATCTTATCCAGATGAAGTGCAAAATCGAATAAAGAGTATTGCAGAATATCAAGGAAAATTTAAGGAAAGCAATAAAGTGGTTACATTTATATCCAATTTTCTGTTATTTCTGTTCGTACTATTTATATTAGGGTTGTTTATCAAAGAAAATGGCTTCACACATAATTTTCTTTGTTTAAGTATTATAGGACAGGGATTGAATATCTTTGACTTATTTATTGTAGACCTTTTATGGTGGCGGAATACAAAGCGTGTTCGTTTAAGAAAAATGCCAGAAAAGGAATTGTATCAAAATCCGAAAAAGCATATAGAAGCGTTTATCAGAGCCTTTATTATGTATCTGCTAATTGCTCTGATAGACGGATATATATTGACACTTTTATAGGAATAGATATAAGTAAATCCCAGTTTGACAATTTCATATCCATACACACAAAGCAGTTAGTCTTAGGATTGACTGCTTTTTAAAAAGACACCATTTAGGTGTAATGATGTCTTTTGGGTGTTATTTTATAGGTCATATCAAGGCTCATTCAATCGTGGTAAATTCGTGGTAAAATGAGTTTTTTCTATACTTCAAAATACTTGAAAGTATAGTGTTTATGCGGATAATCGAAAATTAGATATAAAATTTAGATAAATTTCTACATATATTTATCAATTTATGTATATATGGGAGCTGGTATCATCTATTAAATGACCATCTGCTTGCTTCTTATCCCAGAATACTATCCGACATCTCTCTTTTATAAACTAAATTAGAGATCTTTCATATACATCAAGGAACGATAATATTTATAGTTCATATGCTTTCAGACTTTTCTATATCGTGGGATATCTGCATTTGTAGGGGATATGGAAGCAATGTGGGGAGGAAAGGAGATGGATGCACAAAGACTTGTCAACAGCAAGCTTTCTGTAGCTGGCATTGCATGGAAAAGCCTTGTTGGTGTTCAGGTATGGAGGCAAGGCAGGCTAAACAGCAGGCAGTGCTGTGAACAGCGGATACATCGTATAGAAGAAACGGTCACACAGGCAAACTGGATTTCATGAAAACCATACCGTGTGGTACACTATATGCAGGAGGTGTTTTTATGATTCAAATCTTAAATGCACGCATACTCACAATGAAGGGCAGACAAACAGCATCCTGTATGTGCATCGAACAGGGAAAAATCCTGTTTATCGGCGAACAGATACCAAAGGCCTATTCCCATGCGCAGCGTGTGGACATGGGAGGACGTGTTATCATACCGGGTATTCTGGATGCTCACAGCCACCTAATATCCTGTGCAAATACATTCCGTCAGGCGGATTTAAGCAGCGCAAGAAGCTTTGCGGATATACAGCATATACTTACAGCTTTCATACAGCAGCATCATTTGAAGGAGCAGGACTGGGTGAGCGGTGTCGGCTATGATCATACGCTGCTGAAGGAACACCGGCATCCGGATGCTGCTGTTCTTCAGGCAGTCAGTAAGCAGCCGATTGTGATAACGCATGCATCCTCTCACATGGGCGTTGCATCGAATACAGCTATGCAGCTGGCTGGTATTTCCCGTCATACACCCGATCCGGATGGAGGCAGATACGGACGAAGCCCGGATGGAACGCTGAACGGCTATATGGAGGAGAACGCCTTCACTTCATTTCTGAATCATGTGCCGATGCCATCCATGGAGGAACTAATGCGCCTGCTGGAGGATGCCCAGCAGCTGTATGCCAGCTATGGTATTACCACGATACAGGACGGCATGATGAATGCGGCAGTCTATGCTATCTTGCAAGAGGCCGCAGCCCGAAACATATTAAAACAGGATGTTGTCGGCTATGTGGGAATCAAAGACAGCGCAGCGCTGTTGGAGGAAAGCAAACCAAAGGGAGTGCAGTATCATAAGCATTTCCGCATCGGCGGGTACAAGATGTTTCTTGACGGCTCTCCACAGGGACGAACAGCATGGATGCAGACACCCTATCAGGGAGACGATGCCTATTACGGCTATGCGACGATGAGCGATGAGGAAACCGCTGCCTGTATTCGCAAAAGTCTGCTGGAGCATCAGCAGCTTCTCGCACACTGCAATGGTGATGCCGCAGCTGAGCAGTACCTGACACAATTTGAAAAGGTTGTAAGGGAGCTAAAGGTTGAGGATACCTTACGCCCTGTCATGATTCATGCCCAGCTGGTGCAAAAGGAGCAGCTGGAACGCATGAAGCCGCTGCAAATGATTCCTTCCTTCTTTGCGGCGCATGTATGGCACTGGGGGGATGTGCACATCGAAAACTTCGGATTGCAGCGTGCCTCTCTGATTTCCCCACTGCAGGATGCCCAGCAGCTTGGACTACCATTCACATTGCATACGGATACTCCCGTTATAGCGCCGAATCTTATGGAAAGCATATGGTGTGCCGTTGTCCGCCGTACGAAGAACGGTGTTCTTCTGGGACCAAAGGAGCGAATTGATGTTTATGAAGCTCTGCGTGCAATCACGCTGTATGCGGCATGGCAGTATCATGAGGAGGATCAAAAGGGGACTCTGGAAACAGGAAAGCTTGCGGATTTTGCTGTACTTGACCGAAATCCGCTGGAGCTTCCAGTGGAGGAAATACGTTATATTCAGGTGCTGGAAACCTGGAAGGAGGGAACCTGCATTTATAAGCGGGAGGTGTAGATAGCCGTTTGATAGTTCTCTTACATTTTGTTACATTACATAATGATTGTATTTTTGTAAAACGTTGGCGACTTTACATTTTCTTTCAAAATGCGTTGACATTTCATTTCTCATCCCGTATACTGTAACTACATACAAGCGATGAAAAGAAATAGTACACATGCACTACATGAAAGAGAGTTCCCGTTTGCTGAGAAGGGAATCATGCACAGGGCTGTGGAACACGTCTTGGAGCTGCGGATGCGAAACAACAGTAGTGTCTGCCGTTTGATCCCGTTACCGGTCAGAGTGATGCATCATGATTGCGCTCATGAGCGTTACTTACTGAGGTCAGCATCCGCAAGGAGCTGATAAATTGAGGTGGAACCACGTAAGCGACAGCTTTCGTCCTCTGGAGATAATCTGGAGGATGGAAGCTTTTTTTCATCAGATGTTTGAAATTGAGGAGGAGAAACGTATGAAAAGGATAGGCTTAACAATACTTGCACTGCTGTGCACACTTTCCCTGACTGCCTGTGGATCAGATGCAGCCAAGGGGGATGATAAGGAGGTACTGACCATCGGTATTGATGATACCTTTGCGCCAATGGGCTTTAAAAAGGATGGAAAGCTGGTTGGCTTTGATGTGGAGCTGGCAGAAGCCGTTGCAAAGAAAATCGGCAAGAAGGTTGAATTTCAAAACATTGACTGGGATTTAAAGGAAACCGAGTTGGAGTCCGGTAATATCGATTTGATCTGGAACGGTTATTCCATTACGGAGGAGCGTAAAAAGCAGGTGCTGTTCTCTGAGCCGTATATGGAAAACCGCCAGCTGATTATTACAACAGAGAAAACAGGAATCAAGACGAAGGCGGATATCGAGGGCAAAACCTTATCGGTACAAAAAAATTCCAGCGCCTATGATGCGGTGATGAAGGATAAGGATTTTGTGGCAGGCCTAAAGGATGGCAAGCCGACACAGTTTGATACCAACAATGACTGCTTCATGGATTTGGAATCCGGAAGAAGTGATGCAATCGTGGTGGATGAAACACTGGCACGCTACTATATGAAGCAGCAGGATAACGGAGTGAAGTATGTCGTACTGGATGAAAATTTCGGTACAGAGAAGTATGCAATCGGTATGCGGCAGGATGATACGGAGCTATGCAAAAATATCAACAAGGCAATGCAGGAATTAAAGGACGACGGTACCTTTGATAAGATCAAGGATACCTGGTTTAAATAAGCTATGGATTTCTTTATACAGCTGCTTCCGGCCTTTGTAGAAGGGCTGAAAATCACCCTGTTCTTCTGGGTGGTAACGCTGGCAGGCTCCTTTGTTCTAGCACTTCCCATGGTCTATGTCCGCCTATCGAGGAATGCGGTTGTCTCCTCCGTCGTTCGCTTTTATATTTATATCATGAGAGGTACACCGCTGCTGCTGCAGCTGATGTTCGTTTATTTCGGTCTTCCTTATCTGGGCATTTGTCTGGATCGGACAACAGCCGCTATTCTTGCATTTCTTTTAAACTATACCGCATATTTCACAGAGATTTTGCGTGGCGGTATACAATCCATTGATGAGGGACAGAAGGAGGCTGCCAAGATTCTCGGCTATTCCAACGCCTATACGTTTCTGCACATTCTGCTGCCACAGGCACTGCGCAACTGTATTCCATCCTTTATCAATGAGAGTCTGACGCTGTTAAAGGATACCTGTCTGGTTTCCATTCTGGGAATCGACGAGCTGCTACGCTATGCAAAAATAGCGGCGGGAACCTATGCGACAGGCCTTCCGTTTATCTATGTCGGAGTGATTTATCTGGTACTGAATATGCCGATTTCCCGCGGTTTGAATTATCTGGAAAAACGGCTGAATTATTATAAGTAGAGGTGGCTGTATGAGTATACAAATTCGGAATCTATGCAAATCGTTTCAGGACAACCAGGTTCTTCGCAACGTAAATCTGGATGTAAGGGAGAAGGAAATCGTTGTTTTGATGGGATTGAGCGGAAGCGGCAAGACTACGCTGCTGCGCTGTCTCTGTGATCTGGAAACCGCTGACAGCGGGGAAATCCTGATCAATGACACGTATCTGCTGAAAGAAGAAAACGGGAAGCGTGTTTATGCGGATAAGGAGACAAAGAAGGCGCTGCGCAAGGAAGTCGGCATGGTCTTTCAGAACTATCAGCTGTTTCCACATCGCGATGTCCTACAGAACCTGATCGAGGCACCCGTTTATCACAAGCTGATGAGCAAAGAGGAAGCAACACAAAAGGCTGAGGAGTTATTGACGCGGCTGCAGATTCAGGATAAGCTGCATGCCTATCCCTCCACCCTGAGCGGGGGGCAGAAGCAGCGTGTGGCCATTGCCCGTGCATGTATGCTGCAGCCTTCCATATTATGCTTTGATGAGCCGACGAGCGCTCTGGATGTGGAATCCATTGCTTCCGTGACTTCGATCATCAAGGATTTAAGCAAAGAAATGGCGATTCTCATCATCACACATGATGAAGGCTTTGCTGAGCGTGTTGGAACACGCGTTGTGAGAATTACAGATATCAATCAGTGAACTACCACAAACTGCATATCAGCGCTGAGGTCGTGGAATTCTGCCCTTTTTTGATAAAAACTACAGGATATCGGTAAATATTATATGCCGGTATCTTTTTTATAAACCATTTACACTACTGGCCGCTATCAATTCGTTACAAATGTCAACGTGGTTGCTTACATTCGTGAATGGCTTTTCACCCTGCCAGATTTTAAAATAAATATGATGATAACGTTTACATAAATCCGGATGTATGTAAGAAGGAAGGCACTGCTGATCACAGTGCTGTATGTATCATCCTCACTGCTGAAAGCGGTGTTACGCAAGTGGGGTGCGGGAAAAGCGAGGAGAGCATCATGAGTCAGAAAAGAGCAAGGAAGAATAGAGCAGCGGCGAAAAAAGCAGCGGCCGCAGTATTTGCCTGTTCTATGGTTCTGTCAAATGTCAGTATGCTGCCAATAACAGCACAGGAAACAGGAGAACAGGTTCAGCAGGCGGAAACGGTGATTGACGGATTTGAGTCTGTCAGTGCCAATGTATCTGATTATACAAAAAACAGCAATACAAGCTATCGTATGCATAAAAACGGCGGAAACAATCGTCTGGTATCCGATATCAGTGCGAAATCTTTCTCCTATGAGGCAAAGGTAAAAATCGAAGAAGGAGACAGAGGCTCATTGATCTTCGGTACCGCAAAACAGAATTATGATGATTTCGGCAATTTTTTCGGTCTGGAGCTGAGCGCAAAGGATGGAAATTTCTATATTAAGCTGTTTCAGGACGGTGGTGCAGGCGGTGAGCTGGTACACAGCACGGAGGTGCTGAGCGGCGTTGATACATCAGCTGAGGTTGCATTGAAGCTGTCTGTGGATGAGGATAAAAATATTGAGGTATATATCAACGGCCAAAAGGTGGATATTGAAGTGAATAATGATTTTAAATATCATTACACTGGCGGTTATCTGGGATTGCTGACATGGCAGTCCAAGGTGGCATTCTCTGATATTAAGGTTACACGTTATACGGATTCCACGCCGGATTTTAAAAGCAATCTGCAGAATCTGAAGGGAATAAATGGCTATTGGAAAGATACCGATGAAGGGTTATATTCCAATGGCGGTGGTGATAATTTCGCCATGTCCACTACAGAGGGAACAGATTTCTCCTATAGTACGGATGTCCGTCTGCGCAAGGATGGTGCCGCAGCGCTGGTATTCCGCAGCAATGATGATGGAAGTGAAAGCTATGTGGCAAATATCTCCCGAAAGGACAAAAATGTCCGTCTCTTTAAGTTCCCGGGAGGAATTGATGTAGGAACGGGTACTGTCGCATTACCGGGAGAAGATAAAGAAACCTATAACCTGCGTGTAGAGGCTGTAGGAAATTCAATCCGCTACTATGTGGATGATCAGCTACTCGTCGCCGGAAATGATGATTCCCATACCTCTGGGAAGTTCGGTCTGCTGACGTTTAATACAACGGCTGTTTATCAGAATCTGAATCAAAAGGAACTGACAGCTGATACCTATCCGAAGCTGAGCGGTCTGGATATCATCGGTGATGGAACCATTCTGACACCTTCCTTTAAAGAAGATGCGGCAGCCTATGACCTGTTCATTCCACGTTCAGCCGACAGTGTAAAGCTGAAAGCAGGAGGAAATGCAGATTCTATGAGCATGATTATCAAGGATGCGAAGGGCGATGTACTACAGGATGCTACAGCGGTGGAAAACAATGTGGAAACAGCGTCTTTGAAGCTTCCTTCCGGTACAAGCAGAATCTATCTGACTCTGAAAAAAGGCGATATCAGCGTGGAAACAGTTATCAAAGTTAATAAAATGTTCAGTGCGGCAGAGCTGAGTCAGGAGGCGTATCGTCCGCAGTTCCATTTCTCCCCGGAAACAAACTTTATGAATGATCCCAATGGACTTGTCTACGATCCAAGCAATCAGACATGGCATATGTTCTTTCAGAAGCAGCCGGGTGTAGGCTGGGTAAACAATCAGGCATGGGGACATGCACAGTCCAAGGATCTGGTTACCTGGCAGGAGATGCCGCTGGCGATTCCGATTGATGATCTCGGTTATATTTTCTCCGGTTCTGCGGTTGTGGATGAGGATAATACGACAGGATTCTTCTCCGATAACAAGGAAGGGGAATCCAAGCTGGTTGCCATCTTTACACATCACGGTCATGGTACACAGGTACAGAGTATCGCCTATTCCAAGGATCATGGTCTGACCTGGACAAAATATGACGGAAACCCGGTCATTGAAAATCCGGGAGGAAATCCTTATTCCACGGAGTTCCGTGATCCGAAGGTATTCCGCTATGATAATAAATGGTATCTGGTCGCAGCAGGCGGCCGGGGACGTCTGTTTGCCAGCGAGGATTTGAAGACATGGACACATGTACAGGATTTCACGTATGCGAACGGCAATGAACTTCATTCGGAATGTCCGGATCTGTTCCCGCTGCCGGTTGATGGAACGGGAGAACAGAAATGGATTTACACCGGAGGCGGTGAGTTCTACGTACAGGGAAAATTTGAAAAACAGGATGATGGCTATTTCCATTTCCTTGCTGAAACCGGTGCGATAGAGGAACCAAACGGTCGTACAAACATGTATGCGACTCAAAGCTATTACAATGATTGGAAGGGAAAAGACCGAAAGATGCTGATTAGCTGGCTGCAGGATTACTCTGCACCAGACGCCATACCGGAAAAGGGATGGAACGGGATTCAATCGCTGCCTCTGGAAGTAGGCTTGAAAACAGTAAATGATAAAGTAATTCTGACTCATTATCCGGCTGAAGAAATCAACGATCTGCATGGTGCTGTGCTGTACGAAGCAAGCAATAAAACGATTGAGGAAGGCGGAGCAAATCTGTTAGGCGATGTCAGCGGACGTATTTATGATCTGCAGGCGGAATTCACACTGGGAACTGCGAAAGAATTTGGGTTCAATCTACGTACCGGTGACGGACAGAAAATCGTATTTAAATATAATAAAGACACAAAGAAAATGATCCTTGATAAAACTTCTTCAGGTGCTGCTTATAATAATGTGGTCGATTGGGAGCTGCTGCCATCTGCCGATAATAAAGTGAAGCTGCGTATTTTGGTAGATGAGGGAGTCGTGGAGGCCTTTGGGAATGATGGGGAAGCAAACATCAGTGATCTGTGCTTCCCATCTGCGGAAAGTGTTGGAATGGAGCTGTTTGCGAATGGTGGAAATGTACATCTGGATCAGTTGAAAATCTATGATATGAAATCCATGTATACCGGAGCATCCTTATCAGAAGGGATTCAGAAGGTTTTGAGTCTTACAACACCTGCACAGGTGGAGGTTGGAGATACGTTCCAGATACAGGCAAATATATATCCATCGGAAGCCGCGGATACTATTACTTGGGTTCTGGCGGACGGATTGCAGAAAGTCAGTGAAGACGGTAATGTCATCACGGTAAAGGCAGATAAGACAGGTACCTATGAAGTTAGGGCGAAAACGAAATCAGGACTGGAAAAAGCCGCAAAAATCAAAGTTATAAAAACAGTATTCGATACCAATATCTCCGGATGGAAAGCTACTTCAGGTACTTGGGCAAAATCTGAACTCGGTTTGCATGGAAATAATGCCGGTATCGGAGACAGCTTTAATATTTCCAATGCGCAGCTGAAAAAAGATATCGCATTTACATATGAGGCAGATGTACACTTTGCATCCGGAACAGCAACAGGGCTGACCTTCGGAGTTGGTGATCAGAATAATCCTGCTGGTAAATGGCTCTGTGTCAATATTGAAAAAGGGGATAAGAATGTAGCTAAGATGTTTAAAAATACCGGCAGAGAGGACTGGGCGGTTGAACATAAGCTTACAGATGAGGAGAAAAACGCAAAAGATTACCACTTTAAAGTAGTTTACGATGGAAAAGGACGTTTAGAGTATTATCTGAACGACAATCTGGTTGCTGAAAAGGATGATGCGTCATTTGAAGGCGGCTATGTGGGTGTAAATACATTCCATGCAGATGCAAGCTTCAACAATGTTGTACTGACAACAGACGCACCGGTGAAAACGATTATAACAAAATTTGAGGACCTGAGTTTTGACAAAGGCACCTCACTGAAGGATGTAAAAGCTAAGCTTCCTAAGATCGTCACAGTAGAAAAAGAGGACGGGATTCAGATAACGATGCCGGTAGCTTGGGATACCGACATGGTTGATATGAACAAAGCAGGAACATATGCTGTAACAGGCAAGCTGGAAGGCACGGAATTGAAGCCTGTCATTAAAGTGACCGTTAAAGATCGCGTATTGAAATCACTGGAGCCTGGAAGTCTGTCAATTACTGCACAGCAGGGAAGTAAGGCAGATACTGTTTTCAAGGAATTGAAAAAGGATGTTACAGGTATCTATAGTGACGGCTCACGTGAGAACCTAAAGGTTACCGGATGGGATGCTGATAAGGTTGATTTCACAAAACCTGGTACCTATAAAACAGTAGGATATCTGAATAATAGTAAGACGGATACAATCGAGATTACAGTAACAGTTCTGAAAAAGGATACGCCAATTACGGACAGAAATATTCAGAATAAGGATGAAACGATTTCGGTAAGTGGTAAACTGCCGGAGGGAATTACATTGCATACGGAATATCTGAAAGCGTCTGACGTTGCGAAAACACTTAAGGATACGTCCTTCCTGAATAAGTATGCACTTGAACAGGTCATTGATTTTACTTTCATGAAGGATGGAAAGCAATACGTTCCAACAGATATGCTAAATGTTTGTATTCAGGTTAAGCCGGAATGGAAAGACAAAAAGCTCTCTGTCATTTATATTGATGATAATGGTACGATTACCAAACTACCATGCACCATCAAGGATAATCTAATTACGTTTGAAACAACGCACTTCTCTTTATATGCAGTTGTTTCAGAAAAGAGCAATGAAGGAACAACACCTGAAATACCAGGAGCAACGGAAAAACCGAAGCCGGGAGGACAGATACCTGATGCAGGTCAGAGTGATAAAACAAACGGGACAACAACAAGTACCGATCAGCGTGAGGTTCCTACGGGTGATACAACAAATATACCGGCATTGCTGACGATGCTGGGTGCAGGCGGCCTGGGCATCTTCCTGAAAATGAAAAAGGATCGTACAGATAAAAAGAAAGGGCTGTAACATAATAAAATATCTGCCTGCAGGTGTCAGGGTGTAAATGTAGCATATGATGGTACACTGCGTGTATTAGCATAGGAAAAGCCGCTTCAAAAGAACGTGATGTCGTTCATAGAGCGGCTTTTTATTAGGCCGGTATCGATTACTCTGCAGCTATTCATGAAAGCAGAATCTGCGTCAGAATAACGATAAGAAATCTTGTATACAGAAACAAGCCTCAATCCAATATTGAAATATCCTCTTTTTGATAAACATGCGGTCCCGGGATAGCTTTGCGATACTTCCAGCAGGCGATAGCTTCCTTTAATGAACGCCCGGGATTGTCCGCAAAGAAGGCACGAATATAGGCATTATATTCAAATTGCGCCTGAATCTTCGTTTTTCTGTGCTTCTTTTGTTCCAGAAGATCATACCAGGCATCTACGGCGTCCTGATAACGCAGGCCCGCATGCGTCTTCAGCCAATCCTGAAATTCAACATGAAAGGAGAATTTACTGCCAATCACAGACTTGAAAAATGCGCGATGCAGCTGTGAACAGACAATATCCTCCTCGATAATGGAATCAAGATACAACGGCTCTATACGAGTGCATTTCTGAGCCCTTTTCCCGGCCGCAATGGCTCCTGTGCCACCCTGTAATATATGCAAAATGCGCGCATTGAGTTCTTCCTTGCTTCCGGATGCCGATACCTTGCATACCTTTAGAAACGTCTGCAGCTCCTCTTTTCGATAATAGTTTTCCTGAAACTGCTCTGGTGTTAAGGTCTTTGATAATTCCGGTCGTTTCATGATTCCTCCATTCCTTGTCATAGGAAAGCAGACGGATAGCGTATCGTCGTCCTGCCCGTATGCTCCTATTACTACAGCTTCAGCTGTCCCTGACGAACCTGCTGCTTCTTATAGCCCCGTATGATATCATTCATGCGGTAGCGGATACCGTGTTTCTGACACTCTGCCTGAAACAGCTTATACAGCTTTGCGGCATGTGGGGAATCACAGCTGTAAACATTATGATAGCGCTGTTCATACAGCCTGCGTTTTCCCGGGAAATAATGATCCAGCTGATAGTAATAATAATCCCTCTGATTATCCCGCAGGGTCATACCGAAAGCAGGGTATATAAATTTCGCATGATGCTTCGCCGCAAGCGCGACGATACCGATGATATTTTCCGGCGTATCATTGATAAAGGGAAGAATGGGCATCATCAGAATTCCTGCATAGATGCCGGCCTTATGTAATTCCTCCAAAGCCAGAAAGCGCTCACTGGAGCTTGGGGCATAGGGTTCAATAATCTTTCCAAGAGCATCATCCGCACAGGTGATTGTCAGCTTGATAATAACGGGATTGTGCGAGGCTATGCGCGACAGTAAATCCAGATCGCGCAGTACCAGAGTGCTTTTGGTATCAATTCCCACACCGAATCCATAGCGGTCAATCAGCTTCAGGGCACCTCTTGTAATTTCGTGCTGCTTTTCAAAGGGATTGTAGGTGTCCGACATGGCACCGATGCCTACAACTCCTTTTTTTCGCTTTCCCTTTAACTGGCGCTCCAGAATGAGCAGCTCATTCTTCTTTTTCCGTACCCGGTCAAATTCCTGTACCTGATAGCAGCTGCTTCTGGAATCACAATAGATGCAGCCGTGATTGCAGCCCTTATACAGATTCATATTAAAATCCATACCAAACCAGGAAAACTGCCCAATGGAATTCCCGCCACCTTGTAAAATTGTCTTCGCCTCAATTTCCTCCATGGTATCCTGTGTGTTTTTTGCAAGGGGTATATAAAGCTCGATCACCGAAGCATCCTGATGGTAATGAAACCGTTCATCATACCTTTCAAAATATACGAGTCTACCCTTTGCCGGGGTCAGCTGCCTGTTTTTCAGCTCCTGTTCAAATACCGTTCGTATGGTTTCCGGAAGCAGTGCCATTTCACCATGATGCTCGATGCACAGATACTCCCCTTTTGGAATACGGTAAATCTGAAAGTGCTCCGGATACAGCTGTGCACTGGGAACACCACAGGCGTAGGTCAAACCCTGTGGACCGCGTTGGGTAAGGGCATATTTCAAAAATTGCTTTCCCTGCTTCACATGATACATTTTCAACTGCTCATTGAACCTTTTCCAGAAGGCCATGGAAATGCCGGCATTTTTGCATAGGGAGGTCCCCAATCCGGTTTCACAGCCTACCAGAAAAATATCATCCAGCCTGCACAGTCTGGCTTCCATAGGTTTTCCAAAGCTTTTCAGCCTTCTTTTCCGACTGAATATCATTCGTCAGATAGGTATCTCCGTAAAATAGTGCATAGCTTGTTACCGGTCCTGGACAGCTCTGGGCATCTTCTCGTGTGGTTATATGATGGACAACACAGGCTTGTCCCCAGCTGCTCATCCAGTCCGCGAATCGAAGCGCATACTGACTGGCAAACGGACACTGATCGGTATAGTATAATACAAAGGTGTTTTTTGGATGCTTTGGCTGAAACACGGAATCTGCAAAGCGCGGTGTCTTTCCATCCGCATGAAATGGCAGATGCATCAATATATAGTCCCCGGCTTCATCGGCAGGGGTAAAGCCTTTATATTTCAGATAGGAGGGATCGCTCAAATATGGCAGCTTCTTTTTTCCTGATAAAATCGTAATACCATGCATTCCCTTTGCCTTGGCATCCTCAATGCAGTGCTGCAGCAGCGCATCAGAATAGCCGCAGCCCTTAAAGCTTCCGGAAACCCATAGACAGTTGATATGCATCCAGTTCTCCGCCTGAATAGGGAGCCATGCGGCTTGCGCCGGCATATACTCAATGAAAACCTTACCACGCACATCAGCTTTATAAAAGACAAGCCCCTCCTCCATGCGCTCCTTCAGCCATGCCTTCTTATCCGTAATGCTATGATCCCCTTTTTTCTCTGTCATACTGCAGCAGATATGCTCCTTCTGCAGGTTCTCCTGTGTAAGTTGTATATATTCCATGCTTTTTCTCCTTTACGGATGTTCTCCGTTATTGTTTTCTTACCGGTATGCGCAATACCGTTTTCAGATTTTCCGGCTTGCATTTTCTCGGATCTCCCAGATAGATTTCATGATGCTTTCTAAGCTGTCCGCTGGCTGCAGGAGAGCCGATATCCACACAGTAGCCGTTTTCTTCAATAAAGCTATGTAGCTTCTTTAGCGTAGCCGGTTCCTCATCATATGAGCCCTTGTGCAGAATTTGGGCGCAGAGCCCCTCCTCATACCATTCCAGCCGTACGCTGTTGATATCTGCCTCCGGGTGTTTTTTATGAAACTCCTCGCATGCCCATGCGAACACATCCTCTGTAACATATTCCGGAAGGCGGAGCATGGATGTCCACAGGAAATCTTCCTTACGGGAGTAATCCACTCCCTTGATTCCCTTCATTTCCCACAGTCCCTCCAGCGGCGGCACCACATAATCATGATAGCCCTTTAGCACTATGGCCTTCTTTCTGCTCATTTTGATGGTGAAGGTGATACCGTAAAGCAGCTGCATCGCCTTGCTGTAATCACCATCCTCCTCATTCGGATTTCCTTTGCCATCCACCATCAGAAAGGGAATTGCCGCTACATTGATCAGCATACCCGTGGTTTTCGGCTGATAGAGGTCCTTATACTTTTTCTTATAGTCAAGCTTTGCATTCGCTTCCATCGCTTTCATCTCCTTTCCTATATCCTATCACACCATATAGGACATCTGTATGTCATATTACTCATACTGCTTTACTGCATTTCGCATTCTATTCACTACCTCATCTCGTATATCTATAGGCTTTAGGATGCGTAAGGAATCTCCGAAGGACATGAGATAGCCGTATACCCATTCGCTTTTTGGAAAATCAATGGTAACAAGAAAGCTTCCATCCTCTCTTCGCTGAAAGCAGGAGGAATCATATTCATCAAAGATGCGATAGGCGACACTCTCCTTCATTTCCAGAACCAGATGGATCAAATCCTTTTTATATTCATTCTGATCATGCGGCAGATTGGATGTATCCAGCTCCCGTTGAAAGTGTTCCTTTGTATGCTGCAGGTTCTCCATGCGATTCAGCTTGAAATAACGCTGCGCCTGTTTCTGTGTACAGTAGCCGATCAGATACCATGCGGATCCCTTGAACAGCAGCTGCAATGGCTCAACCGTCCGTGTAGAGCTGGCACCGTAGGAGGAATGATAGGTAAACTGAATTACCTGCTTCTCCAGAATTGCATCCTTTAACAGAAGAAATTTGCGATTGGCACTGCGATCAGCTCCCCAGTCAACAAAGTCGACATCGATCCAGTTGGTCAGCTTTGCGGAAAATGTGGAGCTCAGCTTGGTAAGCAGGGAATCCACATCCTGTGGGTCTGCAATGTGATAGCTCTGCAAGGCAGCCATCAGCTTTTGCTGCTCCTCTTCGCTGAACATGGAGCGGTGGAGTACATAATCCTCCATCAAAAAAATACCACCCTGATGCCCCTTGTTGGTGTACAGCGGTATTCCTGCCATGGAAAGTGCGTCAAGATCACGGTAGATTGTACGCGTACTGACTTCAAAATGCTCTGCCAGCTCCTTCGCAGTTACTCTTCGCTTCTGCAAAAGGATATAAACAATTTCAAACATTCTCTGTATCTGCATGCGATCCCTCCTTTCTGACTCCATTGTAACAGACATAATATGACAATACTATGTCATATTTGAGTAATTTGCATAAACATAAGATAATCGCATATACTGAAGCGAGAATAAAGGATTTCAGGCATATATCTTGTGCTTTCCATGACGCAAGACTAGAATACAGATATAGAAAGAAGGCAGCTTATGAAAAAAATAAAAATTGCAGCCATAGTCGGATCTCTTCGCAAAGCATCCTTGAACCGTCAGCTGGCAGAAGCAGCCGCAGCTCTTTGCGGTGATGAGCTTGTATTTGAACTACTCGATTATCAGGATTTACCTTTTATGAATGAGGATATTGAATTTCCGGCGCCTGCTGCTGTACAGCGCCTGCGAGCGCAGCTTCAGGAAGCGGATGGCATATGGTTCTTTTCACCGGAATACAATCATGGCATCTCCGGAGCATTAAAAAATTTCCTGGATTGGATGTCCCGTCCGGATGAAGCACAGCTGCGGGTTTTGAATGGGAAGCCGGCAGCCGTAAGCGGCATTACACCCGGTATGTCTGGTACGCTGATTGCACAGGATCAGCTGGTCACCCTGCTGAGCTTTCTCAATATGAGGGTTATGAATGTGCCGCGGCTTACGATCCCTAACGCACTGGAGCAGGTAGTGGATGGAAGGCTTACCTTAAAGGAAAGCGAGCCCTTTCTGGAAGAGCAGTGCAAGGCCTTTGTACAGTTTATACAGAAACACTGAGCAGCACAGCATTTCGTAGAAGGAATGTGTGAGCTATTACGCGAAAAAGAAAAGATGATTTCAAGGGTGGATGTGATTTGCTTGGAAAACGTCTTTTTTTCTAGAAAGTAAAGGATATATATAAGCTCTAACCAAAGTGGAAAGGGTGGGGTGTACTGCTTTTTACAGTAGATACGTAACCCATCCTTTTTTCTATACATACATATAAGGAAAGGAAGGAAGCTTTGGTGATGCTGTATCGAATGGCAATATGCCTTTAACAATGCATAATCGAATAGGGTGTGAATATTGAAAAGGAAAGGTTTCCTGATTTTTCTAACCATAAGGAAAGCTTTGAGAAAATGCCTTCTATCCAGCTCGTGTGATACGTGTGAAATACAGCATAAAAAAGTCCGTACAGCAGTTGCTATGTAAGAAAACCGTGCGTCACATATCTGTCATATTTTACTATGTAAACAGTTATTTATTACCTTTTTTATCATTATTTATATATAATATTATATTTTGAAAGCGTTTTATGAAAAATGGGGTAAAAAGTAAAAATTATTAAAAAGTGCAAAACGATTACTAAAAAAAGCATTGTTTTCGAGAATAGTTTGAAATACGATGGAATTGTGATGTAAGGGGTTACGGATGGGAATCATGAAGAAAAAAGGAATCAGTTCTGTAAAACCCTTTTATGTTCTTAATTGGGTATGGATGAGGCATACCGACAGGAAAGCTTTGCAGAGATGATGAGCTTCAGAATTGATTTCATTGAAGGAGATGGAAAAACGGGTCAAGAAAAAAAACGGTTAGCAGATGCAAATAAGCAGGGCATGTGTTAGAAATTCTGATGATAAGAAATGAAAAAATGAAGGGAAGGTATTATGAAAACAAAAACGAAATCTTACAGGCATGTGGAAACGATCGGTAAGTCATTCCTGGCAGGTACTGTATTACTGAGCGGTGTAGGCAGTCAGATGGTGACAGCCTTTGCCAATACTTCCTCTGCAGAGCTGCGTACAGCTGTGCAGTCAAAAATAGAAGCTTCGGAAATCGCCGGTATTACTGCAAAATCATTTCATGGCTCCACGCCTGTAGCAAATGTATGGGATAATAATCTTGATACCTATGTAGATAGCGATTATAATCACCCGGTAACAGGAGATGAAATTCCACAGTATTTTATAATAGAGCTGAAAGAGGCACAAAGCATCAGTAAGCTTCGTCTGTATCCGCGAAAAAACAGTGGAAACGGCCGTCCTTCAGCCTGTACAGTTTCTGTAAGCATTGACGGCAGCAGCTATACGAAGGTGGCAGAGGGTAGCATACAGGAGCCGAATACGGTTGACTGGAAGGAGATCACCTTCCAGCCTGCAGAAGCGAAATACATAAAAATAGATATACCGCAAACAGCGGATTCCTATGCTGCTCATGTTGTGACTGTAGCGGAGCTGGAGGTATATAAGGAAACGAGTGTCAAAACAGCGAAGGAAGAGCTTGCGGACATCATCGCTGAGGCAGAATCCTACAAAGAGGAGGATTATACGACCAAAAGCTGGACAGCTGCTGATCTGAGCTTCCGCATTTCCAATGCAAAGACGATTTACAACCGCGAAGGAGCAGGGGATGATGCGTATCTGTTGCAGGTGCAATATACCAGAGCAGCCATCAACAAGCTGATCGCCTGCGATGATGTGGATTATGCGAAAATGAAAGCGCTGGTAGATGCCAAAGAACCGCTCCATAACAACACTTATACCACCGCGTCATGGCGTGCCTTCAAGGGGGCTGTTTATGAAGCGAAGCAGGTAAACGGCACCGGTGCCTTTCCAAAGAAGCTGCGCCTGACACAGGCAGAATATGATGAAATCTATCATGCTGTCCTTGATGCAGAACAGGCACTGCAGGATGCCACGGATCTGGAACAGGTGGAATATGGAGAAGCCCCGCGTCTCACCTCTCCGCGATATGGCGGTATTTTTGAGGTGCTAAAGGAAGAAAAAGCAGAAAACAGCGTAACGCTGAGCGTGCAATTTTTAAACAACGGACTGTCTCCGGAGGATGGTAAGACGCGAAAGAGCAGTGCTGTGAGAAGCTATATGGACAGCTCCTTCTATGTTCAGGTGAAGGATGCGGACAGAAATACGGTCAAAGAGGTTCAAAATGATGAAATGTCACCATTGCAGGGAAAATCCAATAAGGAAGCCGGTGTGGTATTTACAGTAACACTTCCAAACGGAGAATATTATTTCGATGCCAGCATGGGACCAGGTGCGAATACCACAGTCAATTCAGCAGGCTATTACCGCACTGCCAGCAATGAAAAGTCCGCAAAGGAAGCACTGGCGGATATCATAGCACAAGCAGAAGCGTGCAAAGAGGAAGCCTACACGACCAAAAGCTGGAATGCTGCAGGATTATCCTCCCGTATTAACAGTGCAAAAATCATCTATAACCGGGAAGGCGCAACCGATGAGGACTATCGCAAGCAGGTGAAATATACGCAGGAAGCTATGGATAAGCTGGTGGCATGCGACGATGTGGATTATGCCGCAATGAAAGCGCTGGTTGATGAAAAGGAGCCTCTGCATAACGAGATTTATACCACGGCATCCTGGCGTGCCTTCAAGGCTGCTGTCTATGAAGCGAAGCAGGTGAACGGTACCGGTGCATTCCCGAAAAAGCTGCGGCTGACGCAGGAGGAATACGATGCCATATATAATGCAGTTCTTACGACCGAAAAGGATTTGCAAGATGCTTCCGACATGGAACAGGTGGAGTATGGCAGTGCACCGAAGCTGACCAAGCCGAATTATGGCGGTATCTTTCACGTGACAAAGGAAGAAGAGACGTCAGACGGTGTTCGTTTACAGGTGGAATTTCGTAATAACGGAGTATCGCCGGAGGACGGGAAAACCGGTATGCGAAAAGCATCACGAGGCTGGATGGAAGACGATTTCCGTGTCAGCGTAAAGGATAAGAGCGGAAAGACTGTAGCCGAAGTAAATCCAGAGGATATGAGTCAGCTGGAGGATGCACGTACGAAGGAAACCGGCGTACAGTTCCATGTGGATGTCGCAAAGGGTGAATATTACTTTGAAGTCAGTATGGGGGTAGGAGCCAATACATCGGTAAGCTCTGCCGGATATTACCGTACGGCTGTGAAAAAAGAAGTACCGGTAACCTCCATCACGCTTGGTGAAATCAATAAAAAGATGGTACATCTGGCACCAGGCAGCACATTACAGCTGGAAGCAGTCGTAAATGCGGATGCAACAAATAAAGAGCTGGTTTATGAAACAAATAAGGAAGGCCTGATCACGGTTGACAAAACAGGAAACATAAAAGCGATAAAATGTGATGAGCGCACTGGAAGCTATACACAGGTCAAGGTATCCAGCGCATCCAATCCGGATGTATATACCTATGTCAATATCAAGGTACCGCTGGCACCTACCGCAGACAAGGTAACTGTAACAGGAACCTATTCCGGTATGAAACAGAATGATACGATTGAAAAAACATATAAGGTAACATTCGTACAGAGTACGGTCATGGAAGCCGATCGGGATAATCCAGGCAAGACAATCTGGTATGATAACGGCAAAGAGGTTTTCACATCCATAGGAAAAGTGGACCGCAACGGTTATGTTTACTATGAGAACTTTGAACAGTTCTTCTCTGTTGGTGAGCACCGTGTAAAGGCTGAGGTTGTGGATGCATTGGGAAGAAAAGCGCAGACAAAGGAATTTGTATTCCATGTATCTGCGTTCAAGAGTGCGCTTGTATCCGGCAAAGTCAGTGGAGACATTAAGGAATACGCCGGCAATGAGGAAGCAATCGTCATTCCGGACACATTGAACGGGAAAGACGTCACCCGTCTTGTTAAGGGCGGTAAAGGAATCCCGGCAGGAGTTAAGCGTGTCATCATTCCAGCAGGTATCCAGTACATAGATGCAGAATTCTTTGCACATGCCACGGATCTGGAACACATCGAATTCAAGGGAACCCTCCCTGAGATTGCGGGCAGTGGTATCTTTAATAATACAAAGCTCGGTAAGGATTCCATCATTGTTTCAGAAGATCAGGTAGACGTATTTGAACAGGCGAACATAGAGTGGATCAATGGGGATGCTGTTAATAAGGATTTCGATATCCGGGAAGCTGTCAAGGATTATACGAAGAGGGTCAGCGGTACAATCCTGGATAAGGTGAGCGGACAGCCGATCTCCCATGCGAAGGTTCAGTTTAAGAGCCATGAAACAGAGAAATCCGTTTATGCAACAACGGATGACAACGGGTTCTATGAGCTTGCTGTAAAGCCTGGAGAATATATCGTTTATGTCGCTCCATTTACAAAGGGCGATGTGAAGTATCTTGGCGATTATACATGGAAGCTGCAGGTAAATAATGCAGTGGAGAAGAATATAACCCTGCAGCCGGTGGTCACTCTGACAGGTATCGTCAGGGATGAGGATGGAAAGGTATTTAAGAATGCCGCAATCGCTATCCGCAATTTAACAACGGATCAGGCATATACGGTTAAAACCGATGAAAATGGTCGCTATGCACTTGCCGATATGAATGTCAACGACAGCTATCGTACCTATATCTGGCAGGATGGAAGCGTATATACACCGGCAAGCACGACCTTTAAGCTACAGCCGAAGGAAGAGCATGACATCATTGTCAGCTTTGCAAAAAAGGAAGCAGTTTTGCAGGTAGCTTATGTTGACGCATGGGGAAGAACGATCTCCACACAGGAGCTGCGTAGTGAAAAGGGGAAGGTGAATGATACATATACCTTTACCAAAAAGGAATTGAAAACGCCGAAGGGATATAAAATCACAAGAAAACAGCCGACAGAGTTTACCGTATCCTATGGTACACAAAAGGATGTGAAAATAACAGTACAGAAAACAGCGGGGACGATCATCACGGAGATTGTGGAAACAGCTCACAAGATTATTTCTGATATCTTCCACTGGTTCTTCTAACGTATGGTTGTGTTGGTTTTCAATTATTGAAATGTAGTATGGAGGAGGTCATGGTTTTTTAGTAGCCATACCTCCTTTTTTTTACTTTATAGGAATTTCCATGCGTCATGGAGAGAAACAGCCGTGATAGACAAAGAAAGCTGCTTTGAATAGCGTATGACGGAAATACGTGAATCACTCTGGGGTGGCACTGTCTGAGCGGTTTTATGAAAGGGCAGTGGTGTTTTTTAGCTTATGATTTGCGGAGTCGAGCTTTGTGCGATTGTTCCGGGTTGCTTCTGTTTTTACAGCGTCACAAACTGTTATCTTTTATTTTTATGAAACTGTTCATTTTTTAATATACAGTTTAATGGTAGAATGTAACCAATTTCATAGAGAGGAGAGCTTGTATGCAGCATGAAAAGACAAAAGAGCTGGCAATGACGGCACTTATGACAGCTTTGATATTTACCGCAACCTATATTATAAAGATGCCGAATCCGGCAACCGGAGGGTATACGCATATGGGGGATTGTATGATTTTTCTGGGGGTAATGGTTCTGGGAAGAAAGCAGGGAGCGATGGCTGGTGGTCTAGGTGGTGCTTTATCCGATTTACTGAGCGGTGCCGCTGTCTGGGTGCTTCCCACCTTCGTTATAAAATATGCCATGGGCTGGATTATGGGACTTTTGCTGGAGAATTCACGATACAAAAACAGCCTGATGGCAGCGGGAGCGGGAGGAGTTTTTCAAATCGCTGCATATACACTTGTTAAAATACCTCTGACCGGGGTTGTACCAGCGATTGCCTCTGTTCCGAGAATCTGTATGCAGACAATCATCGGACTCATCCTGTTTACTGTGTTATCTGCGATGCTGTCCCGCACGAAGCTGCTTTCGTGCCTTGCGGAGAATCGCGTATGAAGAAAATAGATGCACATGCCCATATTGGAGAAATCGGAGGCTGGGCGAATGTGGCGGCGACTCCAAAACAGCTTCTCGAGCTGATGGATACCTATGAAATCGAGAAAACGGTCATCTGTTCCCAGAATAATGAGGCCGTATACCAGGCATTATGTGAATGGCCGGATCGTTTTCTTGGTGCTGTGTATGTTAATCCGCTGGAGGAAACTTGCACACAGCTGCTGAAGCAGTATCTGGAGAAAGGCTTTCAGGCAGTAAAGCTGAATCCGCTGCGGCATGCCTTTGTGGCGGATGATGTATGCGTGGATCCGGTGATGGAGATGGCCGAGCACTATCATGTACCTGTCTGTATTCACTGCGGACATCCACCCTATTCCCTTCCCTGGAGTATTGCACTGCTCGCAGAGCGCTTTCCCAACGTCAAGGTGATGATGATTCATATGGGGCACGGACACGGTGTGTATATCGATGCAAGCCTGAAAATGGCGCGTCGCTATGCGAATCTGTATCTGGAAATGAGCGGTATGCCGATGCATACGAAAATCAAAGAGGCATACGAGAGTGTCGGTGCAAATCGTATCCTGTTTGGCACAGATGGTCCGTTTCATCATCCGTCCGTGGAAATGCAGAAGGTACTTGTCAGCGGTCTGGATGAAGAAGCACTTCAAAAGATATTCTATGACAATGCCAAAGCCTTTTTCCAAATTTCCTAAATGTTCAAGAAAGCTTCAAGCTTCCGCCTTTACATGTTTTGTCATTCAATTTTCTGATACAATATACAATAAGAATGACATGGAGGATGGATCATGCATAAGATTCTTATCATTGATGATGATAAAGATGTACTGTTTGCTGCAGAGCAATATCTGCGAAAGAACGATGAGGATGTATTTACTGCCACCGGTGGATCACAAGGTCTTCAGATATTGAAGAAGGAATCAATTGACTGTATCGTTCTGGATGTGCTTCTTAAAGGGGAAAGCGGGTTTGATCTGTGTCGGAAAATTCGTAGCTTCAGCTCGGTACCCATCGTGTTTTTGACGAATCTTTCCTCACAGGAGGATTTGAAGAATGGATTTCTGATGGGAGCGGATGATTATATTACCAAACCGTTTTCTCTGGAAGAGCTGTATCTTCGCATACAGGCAAGGATACGACAGTATTACCAGATCCCCTCCAGACAGAAGATTTTGAATTTTTTTCCATTGCAGATCAATCTGGATGCCAGAACCATACAGATCCAGGATCACAGGGTTCCCTTAACTATGTCGGAATTTGATATACTGGTGCTGCTGGCTCAGACGCCGGAGCATGTGTATACGATATCGGAAATCTATCAGCGGGTATGGAAGATGCCGGATATGAATTCCACACATACAGTGCAGGTACATATAGCCAATCTGCGCAAAAAGCTGGAGGAGGCCTGGAGTGATCATATGTTTATTCAGACGGTCTGGGGAAAGGGCTATAAGTTTGTGGAACCACCCGTTTCAGCATAAGAATAAAACCTCGTATTGACGGTCTGCAGATGCAACCGCACGAGGTTTTTTATTTGCTTAATGATAGCGTCATTTATCATGTGAAGCTAGTATAGGTATCTTCTTGTGCTTACATGAAATTCGCTGCTCTTTTCAGCTTCAACAACATTTATATAAGGGGGGCTGTAGTTTGTCATTGCTGAAGAGTCACACATGTCCAGCTTCTGTCCTATGGTTTGACAGATTCTTGAAGGTTGCTGTAGGCAAGAGGAAGCAGGATATGAAAGGCAGAGCCGTGCGCACCGTCAGACTCCACCCAGATGGAGCCGTTATGCTCCGCAAGGATGCTTTTGGTGATGTAAAGACCAAGACCGCGCTCTGTAGAATCATCCCGCAGGGATACGCCCTTGTGAAAAATCTGTTCCTGTCGTTCCGGTGCGATTCCACAGCCGGTATCCTCCATGATGATATGCGCATTGCTGCCCTCTGTGGAAAGGGACAGTGTGATGGTACCGTTCATCTCGGTGAAGGACAGGGCATTGTACAGCAGATTCTCAAGCGAACGTGTCAGCTGCTTCTCATCCGCAAATACAGGACAGGGCTCTTTGTCGAAGAGATACAGGAAATAGATTCCTGCCGCATCACAATCTGCCTTGTTGAAATTATGGAACTGCTTCAGGAGCTGTGTCAGATCAAAAACATGCTTATCCTGACTTTCCTTATCCATGGAGGAGAATTTCTGCAAAACCGTCATTCGATTTTGCAATTCAGTGCTCTTGCGTTCCAGTATTTTTAAATAATCCTCTACCTCATCATCAATCAGGGTATCCTGCATACGAATCAGCTCGATCAGGGACTGCATACTGCTGAGCGGTGCTTTCAGATCATGGGCAAATTCTGCCAGCATGGCCTTTCGCTCACATAACAGTGTGTGCAGCTGCTCTGTTCGCTGCTCCACGGTTTCCTGCAAATGGATGCTCAGGCGTTCGTTTTCCTTTGCCATCTGTTCACTGCGCTGAATCATGAGGGCTGCCAGAGAGAGGACGATGAAAAAAGAGAAATAGTCATTCGGCCATCCGAAGCGCAGCGGCTCAAAGAGATTTGCGCCAAGCAGTGTGTAGAGAATACCGAAAATATAAAAGGTATTCGCTCCCAGAAGCCAAAGCTCCATGCGTCGGTATCGGCTCCCATATAGCGTTGTATACAAAATATAGAGCACACTGATGTATTTAAAGCCGTCTACGATCCAACCATATGCAAGCAGAGCATCCGCATGTTTGCCGAGCATAAACAGGTTGGCAAAGGGCAGAATACACATACTGATGGAAAGCAGACGCATTCCTCTGGTAAGCAGATGTTTTTTCGATAATGGAGAGAGCAGGGTATTGATTTCCAGAATCTTATACATCATAAGAAAATAAGCTGCGTCCATGAAAACATAAAATACAGTCACATGAGAGATTCCCCACATACGGAGAAGCTCTCTGGATGCATACAGAGAAAAGGCAAGGGTAGCTGCCGCAAAGCAGCGGGATACGCTGTCTCTGCGGTTTCTGATCCATAAATTCAGAGAATACAATCCAGTGCTCAGAGAGGAAAATACAAGAAATCCGTAAAATAAGACTTTGCGCAGAATCATGCTCTGTATCCCCTGCGGGGTGGATACTATGCAGGGATAATACATACCGCTGTAATAATGTGTATCGTTTGCCGCAATGACATAAAGGGTATGAGCCTGTTCGGTGGAAAAGGTAATGACGGTATTTTGTATGCGGGCCTTAATGGGCGTTGTTTTCACATTGCCATTGGATGCAACCAGTGTATCATCCAGCCATATTTCCGAAGCGATATCGATTTCAGGGAAGTAGATTGCAAGCGTCTGTCCGCTTTCTGTTGCCGGAATGCTCAGCTGATAGCTGGATACACCATAAGGCGAGCGTGCTGCATCACGCATGGAAAAATCCGGATACTGGCCGAGATAGGTATAGACCCCTTTGGCATCCTGATTGGTCGTGGCATTGCGATAGATATGTGGATAAAACAGCCAGTTATCCACCAGAGAATACAGTGCATTATTCTCCAGCCTCAGCTGACTGCTTAAAAGCTGTCCATTTTTTACCGGAGCCTGTACATTGTGATATTTGTTATCATAGCGATTGATGAAGGAAAGGAAGAATGAGGAGCTTAGGATGATGAGGATAATCATAAAAAAGGGACGTATCCTGCTCATAATCGTAGTTTTCACCGGGAATGCTGTTTCCGGCGGTCCCGTTTGTAAAAGAGAAGCGCCTCATGCGGTGCATATGGTGAATACAGGGTATAGATGTATGGTTTAGGATACGTGCGTAGCTGTTTTTTCATGATAATCATCCTTTTCTTTATTTTAACATTCCTGCGTAATTATACAAATATAAATCGGTTTTTTATGCGTTCGCTGCTTTGGCTTTACGTGTGGAAAGCCATGTTGCACACGGCATGTTTAGCTGGCATTGTGGTATAAAAGCTCCTGCGGAAGCCTTTGCAACGCGAGCGTATAGGGAAAGATACAGTATTGTTTGATGCGCTTGTGCAGAATCACGACTTGCCATTTTTCCATCATACGTTTATAATTCAGAAGGAAAAGAACTCCGATAAGCTTTATCACGCAAGACGGCTTCTTCGCTGTACAGAACAGCCGGAAGCACGTTCGACAGTCGATTAAATGACAGAAAGCAAAAGATTACAGGAGGCAGGTATGCAGATAGATACGTGGATAAAAAAAGAGCAGGAGTCTTTGATTGCACTTCGCCGCTGGTTTCACATGCATCCGGAACCCAGCATGAAGGAATATCAGACAGCCGCAAAAATAGAGGAGGAGCTGACGCGCATTGGCGTTGCGCATCGTCGAATCAGAGAAACCGGTGTTTTTGCCAGCATATGCGGAGAAAAAGGAAGTGGAAGGGTTCTCGTTCTGCGTGCGGATATGGATGCCCTGTCTATGGAGGATCAGCTGGATCAGCCCTATCGCAGTGTGAATCCCGGTTGTGCACATGCCTGCGGTCATGATGCCCATACAGCGGTATTGCTGCATGCGGTGAAGCTGCTGCAGGAGCGAAGACATGAATTCGCCGGTGAAATCCGTTTCTTTTTTCAGCCGGGAGAGGAAATCGGACAGGGGGCGCGTACCTTTATTGAGGAAGGGTGTCTGGATGGGGCAGATCGTATCTATGGAGCCCATATGTGCAGCAGTCTGGATGTGGGAACAATCTCTCTGACACCGGGACCAATCAATGCCAGCTGTGATTATTTCCGTATCATTGTGCAGGGAAAGGGGGCACATGTGTCCACACCGCAGAAGGGCGTTGATGCGCTGTATATCGCATCACAGATTGTGATAAATCTGCAGTCCATCGTATCGCGCTCGCTGTCTCCGCTGGATACCGCGGTTGTTGGAATCGGTACGCTGCATGCCGGTACACAATATAATATTGTGGCGAAGGAGGCGCTGTTGGAGGGGACAACGCGCAGCTTCTCATCCCAGACAAGAGCCTATATCAATCAGCGCGTAGGTGAGATAGCACAGCAGACTGCTGCCTTATACGGTGGGAGTGCTCAGGTGGAATTCCGGGATTATGCGGCACCGCTGATCAATGACGGACAGGTAATTGATGAGATTACACCGCTTGCACAGAAAGTGGTCGGTAAGGATAGGGTGATTCATAATCAGGAGAAAATGATGCAGGCGGATGATTTTGCCGATTATTTAGCACATGTGCCGGGCTGCTATGTGTTTATCGGCTCCAGAAATTCCCAATCGTGTAATACCGGAAGGCCGCATCATCATGCGCAATTTGATATTGATGAGGATGCAATGCTGCTGTCCCTGGCTGTCTTTGTGCAGTATGCATTGCAGTATCTGGCATAAGCTAAGATCATAAGACAACAGAAAATAAGGAAAGAGGGAAGCGTTTATGAATGAAAAAGTGAAGAAGGAACAGCTGCGCAGCTATGCAGAAGGAATTTTGAAGCCGGAGGTTGTGGAGCGAATTGTGTATGTGGAGAGCTTTGCGGATGAAGAGGGCGATAGTGAGGTATGGCTTTTGGAGAGTGATACCGGGAATGAGTACTGGCTGATCGAGGGGACATATCCGGCGAATATCATCCGAAAAAGCGGTATCTACCAGTCTGCCGAACGGGCCTTTGCGGCTTATGTGGAAATGCTGCAGGAAGCACAGGCGGCACAAGAGCTGCCGGATCGGTTTCATCAGAATATGAGGTAGAGATAATACAATAATAGAATGCGACGGGAATTTCCCGTTTTTTTTGTAGTCTTTTACAATTTGAAAAGAAAAATAGTGTAGATTGTTCCCTGTTAAGGCACACACATGAATAAGATACGTGTTCCATCTGTTTTCCTTATGTGTCCTTTCCCGGTTTTATGGTTACACAGTAATTACAGATGATAAAAAGCATACAGAAATAATAGCCCTTTCACGACCACACATTCCTTTTTTGTGTAAAACATGTGCAGTTTGACAGCGGAAAAGGAGATGATTAAACTATGAGTGTAGCAGATGTAATCGCTTTCCTGATCGAACGCTTGCTATCTTGCATCGTGCTATAGAACACATAGGAATATACAAAGTAATTGATTACTTTAGTCAGGAGGAAGCATGGTTGGATTTTTAATTGCAACCCATGGAGGCTTTGCCAGAGGGATTCTTGACAGCATTGAGCTGATTGCGGGAAAACAGGAACGCATTGATACGATTTCCATTCTGCATGAAACCAGCATCGATGTCTTCGGAAAAGAACTTACAGATAAAATCGTACAGCTGGATGATGGTGACGGCGTGGTCGTATTCTGTGATTTGCTGCTGGCAAGTCCCTATAATCAGGCGACAATGAGCTATCGCGCTCTGCAGGGAAAACATGAATACCGGATTATGTCAGGTGCTAATCTGCCGATGATTCTGGAAGCCTTAAGCGGACGTATGCAAGACCTTGATCTTGATGCGATCAGTCATTTGGCACAGAATGCCGGAAAGGAAGGGATTCAGGAGTTTTTTGAAGAATTCGCCAAGGTTTCTAATACCGATATGATTCAGTAAAAGGAGAAGCGTTATGAGCAATATTCTATTGGCACGAATTGATGACAGACTGATCCACGGCCAGGTGATGACATCCTGGGTACGCTTTGTAAAATCAAAAAATATTTTGATTATCGATGATGAAACCTATCACGACACCTTCATCCGCTCCTTTATCACCATGGTGGTACCAAGAGGAATTCAGATACAGGTGCTGGATACAAAAGCAGGTATTGCATATTTACGAGATTATGACGGTGCCGGGCTTGTCCTACTGGCAAAGTATCCGCAAACCTTTTATCTGTTGCTGGAGGGAGGCATCGAGCTTCATGAAATCATCATCGGCGGTATGGGGGCACGGGAAAACCGAAAGGTACTATACAAGAATATATGTGCATCGGATGAAGAACTGGATGTATTAAAAAAACTGTATCACAGCGGTATATCGGTGAAAATACAAATCGTTCCGGAAGAAAAAGGGATTCCTCTGGAAACGCTGCTGTAGGTCAATCGTGGGAATGGAAGAATTCGCACAACGTAAAGGAGAAGAATTATGAAACAGATTGTATTTGCAAGAATTGATGACCGTCTGATTCACGGACAGGTCATGACTGCCTGGCTGAAGCAGTGCGATGCCAATGAGGTTGTTATTATCGACAACGAGCTTTGCAAGGATACCTTTGTGGTCATGATGATGAAATCACTGATACCATCAACCATTTCCCTGAAGGTATTCAATGATACAGATGCTGCAGCCTATCTAAAGGCAGATGAAAAAGGGGAGAAAATTCTGATTCTGGTCAAAACACCGCAGGCAATTCTGACATTGCTGAACAATGGCGTAAAGCTGCAATATCTCAATGTCGGCGGCATGGGGATGAAGGCCGGAAGAAGCAAGCTTTATAAAAATATTGCCGCTTCTGATGAGGAACGTGAGGTTTTTCGAGAGCTGCGGAAGATGGAGCTGCTGATGAAGGTACAGGTCGTACCTACGGAAAAGGCTGAGGATTTAGGGAAATATCTTTAATACAATAGATTATTTGAAACGAAAGGAGAAACGGCTGTATAGCTAACAGCCGTAAGGAATACGTATGCATATAAATGTAATTCAGGCGATTCTGATTGGGTTTTTATACTTCCTGTGTCAGAGTGGTACGCCATGGCTGACAGCATTCATGGGGAATTATGTCCGTCAGCCGCTGGTAAACGGGGCGATTGTGGGTTTGATCATGGGGGATCCTGTGCAGGGCTTGATCATCGGTTCTGCTATCAATCTTCCATTTATCGGTGTGATTATGGTCGGCAGTACGATGCCGACTGACTCTGCGCTTGCAGGAATCGTGGGGACAGCGCTGGCTCTTGCCAGTGGTGCATCTCCGGAGGTCGCGGTATCCATGGCGGTACCGATCGGTCTTTTGGGTAATCTGCTTTGGACGGTACACATGACGAAAAACTGTATCTTTGTTCATATGATGGATAAGGCAGCGGAAACCGGCGATGTGAAACGGATGAATTTCCTGCATGTATGGCCGCCACAGATTACGACTGCGTTTTTGATGACCATTCCGGTGGCGCTGGTCGTATACTTTGGTGCAGATGTTGCAAAAACAGCAATTGATTCATTATCCGGTATGCCGCTTCATATGCTGGAGGTCATCGGCGGTGTGCTGCCTGCTGTTGGTATTGGTATGACACTGCGTATGCTGATGTCAAAAAAATCGGTTATTCTATTCTTTCTGCTGGGTTTCCTGATGGTGACCTATCAGGGATTCTCAATGATCGTTGTAGCATTATTTGCAATCATCATTGCCTATTTCTATACGGATCTATCTTCAAAAAGGACAGGTGAATAATCATGGAAGAAACAAGGAATGAAGTAAAACAGGAAAAGAGAATTACCAATAAAGACCTCATGAAGGTCTGGTGGAGATGGGTGTTTTTTCAGGAAGCGAGTGTCAGCTATGAGCGGCTGCAGGCTCCCGGATTCTTCTATGCCATATCTCCGGTGCTGGTGAAGCTGTATGGGGATAATCCGGAGGAGCTGACAGCAGCCTGTAAGCGGCATATGCAATTTTATAACTCTGAGCCTTATTGCGGTCTTGCAATTCATGGTATCACACTGGCGCTGGAGGAGGAGCGTGCCAATGGAGCACCTATCAGCGATGAAGCAATCAACTCTTTAAAAACAGGTCTGATGGGACCGCTGGCAGGTTTGGGAGATTCCGTTCGTGCCGGTA
Organism: Clostridium sp. DFI.1.208; assembly: GCF_024463855.1. NCBI lineage: Bacteria > Bacillati > Bacillota > Clostridia > Eubacteriales > Clostridiaceae > Clostridium > Clostridium sp. DFI.1.208. The sequence continues at coordinate 32,215 of NZ_JANGCA010000022.1, forward strand.
CCATTGCGCCAATCGTTACTGCCTTTTGTATCAGTATCGGTCAGACAGGTAATTTGATTGCGCCTTTCCTTTTGGAGGGTATTCTGGTAGCGATTGTTTGGCCGTTTGCCATCTGGCTCCTGAAGAAATCCTATCATACAGGAAAAGAAGGTATTCAGGAAATTTTCTCCAGTGGCAAGTTGAACTGGATAACAACAATGACCTCCACACTGGGTGGAATTACACTTGGGGCACTGGCTGCCAGCTATGTTACGCTGACCTCACCGCTTGAATTTGTTCTGGGGAAGGGAAGCAAGATTGCCTTGCAGGCGGATGTGCTGGATGTAATATTGAAAAACATACTGCCATTGAGTATGGTTCTGCTCTCTGTTTATCTCCTTAACAAAAAGGTATCCGCAGTAAAAATCATACTGATTCTGGCTGCTATATGTGCGCTCGGTGTACTGATCGGAATATTCTAATGTAATTTGGGTCTATGCACAGCATCGATCCATTTTTTCAAAAAGGCGAAGGAAAGGAGAGGTATGAGGCATTTCTAACATGCTTCATACGTGAACGATATATGAAGGTATTACCTTATCGCACCTATGCAGAGGTGAATCTGCAACAGCTGAAAGAAAATACAAGAAAAGTAAGAGCTTTGCTTTCAAAGGATACCAAACTGTTAGCTGTGCTGAAGGCAGATGGCTATGGACATGGAGCAGTCCGTATCGCAAAAGCCATTGAGGATATGAGTGACTGGTTTGCAGTGGCATCCTTTTACGAGGCAAGAGAGCTGCGTGATCAGGGTATTACGATTCCCATTCTGGTATTCGGCTTTCTTGATGACAGCAATATAGAGGAGGCAGTACAGAAGAATATTACCTGCAGTGCGCTGTCCTATTCATACGCCCTGCATATCGCAGAGTTGTGTGAACAGAAAAGGCTTCGCCTATCCATGCATATCAAGCTGGATACCGGCTTTCACCGTCTGGGGATTGCATGCGAGGAGGAGCGTATCGCAGAGGCCTACAAAGAAGTGCGGACGTTATATGAGCTTCCGCAGCTTCAGATTACCGGCATTTACACACACTTTTCCACAGCAGGCAGCAAAGCATTACAGGATGAAGCCTTTCTTGCTCGGCAGTATCGGCTGTTCTGTGATATGCTGCACCGTCTTGAAGAAGATCAGATAGATCCCGGTATTCGTCACTGCTGCAATTCCAAGGCAACACTCACCAATCCGGAAATGCATCTGGATATGGTACGGGTGGGGCTGTATCTGTATGGACTGGGATCGGATGCGGATATCGAATATCTGAAGCTGGAACCGATTGTTAACTGGAAAGCACGCATCTATGCAATACGTGATGTCAAGCAGGGAGAGGGGATTGGCTACAGCAGAACCTTCATCACGCCAAAGCCAATGCGCATCGCTGTTGTATCTCTGGGCTTTGCGGACGGATATTCCCGGTGTCTGTATGCATCGGATCAGGTGTATGTACTGGTACACGGCAGACGCACACGTATTCTTGGTAAAATTTGCATGGATGTTATGATGATTGATATCACTGATATCCCGGATGTTAGGGTAAATGATACCGTTACCGTGCTGGGCAGTGAGGGAACCCAGCGCATCAGCGCCAATTTGCTTGGCCGGGAAACCGGTGGAACGGCAGTGGAGGTCACCTGTGGAATGGGAAAACGCGTTCAGCGGGTTTATGTACATGACGAAGGAAACTGTTAAGGATATCCTGCAGGTTTTGCTTGGCTCTGTATTGTTTGCAATATCGCTGAATATGTTTCTGATACCGGTACAGGTATATAGTGCCGGTTTCATGGGGATAGCTCAGCTGCTCAGAGATTTCGTAACGGTATGCAGCGGTATGCAGTTTCCCTTCGATATCGCAGGAATCATCAATTTTCTTTTAAATATTCTCATTTTTTTGTTTGCCTTTCATTATGTATCCAGGCGCTTTGCCGTAATGACGCTGCTGACGATTGCTGTGCAGAGCCTGATGCTATCTTTGATACCCGTACAGCGTGAGCTGCTCCTGCAGGATCCGCTGGTTGCTGTCATTGTTGGCTCACTCTTATGTGCGATTGGTACAGTGATGACCTTTAATGGAAAGGGAAGTGGAGGAGGCATAGATGTGATTGGTATTTATCTTTCCCAGAGCAATAAGGGAAGCGTTGGCAGTATTTATATGCTGGTGAATACATCCGTCTATCTGCTATGTTTACTATTTTATGATTTTCAAACAGCTGTGTATTCTATGATCAGCTCTACACTGCTGTCGTTTGCCGTGGATCGTATCCATAAAAGAAATATCGAGGTTGAGCTGATGATTTTTACAGAGAACAGTGCTCTTTTGCGTCAGCGTCTGCTTGCTTACAGTGAGCGCGGAATCACTTGCTGGAACGGCTTTGGTGCATATACAAAGGCCGAGAAGGAAATCCTTCTCAGTGTCGTGACAAGGGATCAGATGCAGAATATGGTGAAACTGATTCAGACAACCGACCCGGAAGCGTTTGTCATCGTCAGCTCACAAATTCAGGTGTATGGAAACTTTCGGAAACAGATTGTATAAAAAGGAGGAAGTATGGAGCATACAAAAGAAATACAAAGCTTTATGCGGCTTGCGGAGGCGCAGCTGCACGAGGCGGTGAAAGCATATGATATGAAGCAGCTGGAAATGGCTGGCGATCTCATTCAGGAAGCGGAACAGAAAGGCTGTCGTATTCATGTGACGGGAATCGGAAAGCCTGCGCATCTTGCAGGCTATGCTGCATCTCTGCTCTCGTCAACCGGTACACCGGCTTATTTTCTGGATGGGACAGAGGCGGTTCATGGAAGTGCCGGTCAGGTGGCCGAGCAGGATGTGGTCATCGTTATCAGCAATTCCGGGAATACTGCGGAACTGAAGCAGACGGTAACGACGCTGAAGCAAAATCGTGCCGTTATCATTGCAGTCTGTGGAAATGCAGATTCCTGGCTGTATGCAAACAGTGATGCGCAGTTGTATGCTCATGTGGAGCAGGAGGGCGATTGTCTTAATAAACCGCCGAGAGCCAGTATTTTGGTGGAGCTGCTTGTGCTGCAGAGCCTCAGCGTTCTGCTGCAATATCGCAAAAATATCACAGGAAAAGATTATTTAAAATGGCATCCGGGAGGAAGTCTTGGTGAACGCACACGAAGGGAGGAACAGCAATGACAGTCAAAGGAATGATAACTGCAATGATTACACCGATGAAAAATGGCTGTATTGATGAGGAAGCGGTACGCAGACTGGTGGAACGTCTCATTCAAAAGGGGGTTGATGGAATATTTATATTGGGGACAAACGGTGAATTTCATGTTTTAAGCAGAGAAGAGAAAGTAAAGCTAGCCGCAATGGTGGTAGAATATGCTGATCACAGAATTCCTGTGTATGCAGGAAGCGGCGGTAATTCCACACAGGAGGTTATCGAGCTGTCACAGGCTTTGCAACGAACGGGTATTACTGCACTCAGTGTAATTACACCGTTTCTTGTACCGCTGAAACAGCAGGAGCTTTTACAGCATTATGAAGCGGTCGCAGATGCTGTTGACATACCGATTATACTTTATAATATTCCTAAAAATACAGGAAACAATATCGAACCGCAAACGGTGGCAGCACTTGCTGGTCATGATAACATTGTCGGCATTAAGGACAGCAGTGGAAATATTGAACAGATAAGACAGTATATAGAGCGAACAAGGGGGATGGAGTTTGCCGTCCTGAGTGGGAGTGATTCCCTGATACTTAAGGCGTTGAAGCTGGGGGCAAAGGGGGCAGTGGCAGCTACCAGTAATCTGCTAACCGATATTGATGTGGCTATCGTTAGATATTTTGAACAGGGAAAGCTGGCAGAGGCGCAGATGATGCAGGAAAAAATTGAGCCTTTGCGTAAGGCGTTGAAGCTGGGGAGTATACCGTCAGTATTAAAGGCTGCTATGAATATGGCTGGAATAGCGGCTGGAGAATGCAGAAAGCCAATCATCATGCCGGATGAGGCTGTATTGGCTGAAATTCGGGCAATGCTGCAGCACTATGCGCAGGAAGGAGAATTGTAACATGTTTAAAGCAGATATCGTGAACCGTATGGAGGCATGCGGTGCTATGGCAATCGTTCGTACGGAGTCCATTGAACGTGGAAAGGAAATTGCAAGAGGCTGTTTGCAGGGTGGTGTTGATGTGATGGAGATCAGCTATACACTCCCCAATGCAGGAGATGTCATTGCGGCACTGAATCATGAATTTGGAAAGACTATGCTGGTCGGAGCCGGAACGGTGCTGGATGCGGAAACCTGCCGTATGGCGATTCTGGCAGGAGCGAAATTCGTCATTGCTCCGAATTTCAGCAGGGAGGTTGCGCGTATGTGCAATCGCTATCAGATCCCATATGCACCAGGCTGTACGACCATTACAGAGATGCTGGAGGCGTTGGAGGTTGGAGCCTCCTATATCAAGGCCTTTCCAATTTCCAATTTCTATGGGCCGCAGCTTGCAAAAATTATTCAAACACCGATTCCGGAAATGCCGTTAATGGCAAGTGGAGGTGCCAGTCTTGATAATTTAGAGGAATGGCTGGAAAACGGGATTTCCTGTGTAGGCTTCGGCGGCTTGCTTACGAAAGGGACGCAGGCGGAAATCGCAAGGAATGCAGCGGAAATACGCCGCATCATCGATACTTATAGAAAATGATAACAGGGTGCACAGATGCATCCTGTTTTTCACGCAGTATCTGTGTTTGACAATGCTGCAGTGATTACGAAGGTATGCTGCCTATACGGTGTTAAGGTAAAGAATTAAGCAAGAGCAGTCTGCATGATCTGCAATAAGGGAGAACTTATCATAATATTGGAAGTTATAGAAAACATATTTAAAACATGATGATAGGAAAAGGGATGGGAGATAAAAGGCTGATCTTTTTAGGATCAGCCTTTTTACAAGGGGCTTATTAGGAATTGCCTTAATAATATGATTTATCTGTAAATGATAACAGCGCTATCAGAACAATAAGCGCAATCGGTATCAGAGGGTTATGATAACTTTAGCTGGAATCAGTCCATGTCTGTCCTACATTCCTCCTGTTCACAGCCATCGATAAGATCAACAAAAATTTCAGAAAGTCGTGCAATTTCGCTGGATGGAATGCTGATGCCGAATACATCATTCACCAGCTCCATGTTACGGTCAATGGAAGAATAAACCTCACGGTTTGTGGAAATGATACTGTTTGTATTTTTATAGATCAATGGTTCTCTACGAATTACACGCTCAATCATAAATGCACTGTGAAAAATAAAACGAATTGAGATTTCATCGGTATAATTTAGTCCAAGATCCTCATAAATCTGCATCAATACCCGAAACAATGCCATTGTGGCTTTCTTTGGATTCAGGAATACAAGAGATTCCGATAGGATTTTATCCGCTACATCATCCAGCGTTTTCTGTATCTCAATACCAAAGCCTGCCGAATCGCTCTGTGGTATCTGCAGCGCAGTTCCATAGTCATAATTCCGTATATCTTCCAGCTGTGTTGCTGGATTGTTCACCATATTCATCACCTGAATCAAAAGCGGAAGCGAGGTTGGCGAAAGCGTCACCGTTTCAATGTCTGTACTGCTGCGAATTTCGGAATCAAAATCAAGCAGTGGATTGAAATCGGTAATAATAACAACACCGCTTCCCTCATCAATTTCCCTTACCTTATCCACAACAATACTGAGAAAGGCTGTCAGATTTCTTGTGGATGCGGTTCCTGTTTCATCGATGTATTGGCATTTCACCTGGTACTTCATAGTATTTACATGAGTGGCATATTTTTCAGCGATTCCCTCACCCTGGCAGGCAACCAAAACAGCGATGCTGCCCTTTTTGTGATATTCTCTGGAATACAGCAGATAACAATACATGAACAGCTGCTCCATATCCGGAAGCTTTCTGTCAAAGGTTTGCTTCAGTGCTTCACATATATCCTCACAAAGCAAGCGTATCGCAGTATCCTGCATATCCACATCAGGGAGGAATGCGGCGGAATAGGCGTGATGCTTCAATATGGAAAATAGATTGTTCATACGTATGCACAGCTTATCCAGCTGCTTTTCCTGTATTATGAAGGCATGTTTATCCAAAACCTGCTGGATGCAGTCCCGTATCTTCTGCAAGGATAGCGAATACAGCTGATTGATTTCCAGCTTTGCGGCATTGCGCAGCTCCTGCTTACAGTATTCGGACAGTCTTGGTTCCCGGTGTGTGAATACCTGCAGGATACCATCCTCCTGAATACAGCTGTGCAGCAGCTTTTGTAGGGGAATGCATTCTGTCTCCGGGATCAGAAAGTGATTTTTTTCCTGTAGTGTGGAGGTGATGCTTTCTATGATGGGAAGTATATCGGATACATTGCGGATACTGGCAAGCAGTTCATCTGAAAGATGCTGATAATCAATGGTGATAAAGGTTTCCTTATGATGTGAGGACTGTATGTATGCATAGGAAAGGGCATGTCGCAGCTCCTGCATCAGATTCTGTAGATTCCCGGGATAGCACGCTGTCGCAAAGCAATTTAGAATGGAGGAGGATAGAGAAATCGTTTTACCGATTGCATCCGCTTCATTTTGCATGAAATATAACACAAACTCATATTTTTCCTTCAATGTTCTGCTATTCAAATCAGGGAGCTTATATACCTTCTGAAACAGCTTTTGCAGCTGCAGAAAGCGTTCATTCATTGCAGTCACGGCAAGAAATAGCAGATTCAGCTCATTGTTCTCTGCCATTCGCTGATAAAAGCGGAGCAAGGTTTCCATCGTCGTAATGCTTGCAGGAAATTCCGTGAGAGCATCCAGGTTTTCAAACAGGATGATGTTGTTTTTTTCCTGATCAAGGCTTGTATCGATTCGCTGCATAATATCAGAAATTGTCAGCTTGCCCAACGCGATTGCTGCGCAGTCAATATGAAGTAGCTGTTCTGTTTCGATTTTCAGATATTGCAGGATACAGCGTAATAGATGATGCTTTCCAGTTTTATGCGGACCACAGATCATGATGGAGCGCATGGTCTGCGGATAGGTGAGAAATACCTTGATATCCTCTATGATGGGGTACATGCTCTCTCGGATGGAATGCCCGATGCAGCTGGTGAACGCTTCCTGCGCTGTTTCCTGAGAAAGTGCAAGCGAATGCTCCAAATAAGCGGCAAGCTCTTCATTTTTAGGAATGAGCGCAGGTATATAGGAATTGGGATAGCGCTTCAGTAGTGTTTTACGGTGCAGATAAAAGGTGGGGCGTCCCTGTATTTTAATCAGAACATTCTCGCGCCACAGATCATTCAGCATACGACTGACATTGGCACGGTCAAGATTCAGATCGAGACTGATGGTAAAGGCGTCGGTATTGATACCAGTATATTCTTTATTCGCAATAGCGATGGATGTGATTTCTGCGATATGCTGCAGCAGCTGACTTCTTCTTGATTTTTTCATAAACCCTCCTGATGGAAAAAAGGAAGAAACATTGTTTCGTTTCTTCCCCGTAGTGATTACATTCTCTTACAGTTTACCACATTTCTCTTCAATTAGGGATTTGTAGAGCATTTGGATGTTTTTGGTTATTTCACCACGGACACCATTCCCGATCATGATATCATTGACTTTGATAACAGGAACAATTTCACTGTTGGTGTCTGTTACCATGACCTCATCCGCATGCAGCAGTTCTTCCTCACTAAATTCCTTTTCCCATATCGGAATATTGTGTTGATGAAGAAGCTCGATGATCAGCTTTTTCGTGATACCCGGAAGAATTTTCCCACCATTGGGATGCGTAAGGACTACGCCATCCTTTACGATGAAAATATTGCCGGACTTTTCCTCTGTAACGATATTGTCACGCACCATGATTGCCTTGCTGACACCTTTTTTCTGTGCCGCATGCTTGGCCAGACAGTTTGGTAGCAGATTCAGTGACTTCACATTACACATGAGAGAACGGCGATCCTCCACTGTTATTGCATCGGCCCCCTTGACCATCTTTTCTTCACTGCGCGTACTGCTTTGCGCAAAGCCGCAGAATACCGGCTGCTGTTCCTCGTACATGAGGAATCCATGATTGCGCAGCGTTCCATCTCCACGGGTTACCTGCAGGTAAATATACCCGTTTTCAATGTGATTCTGTTCTACAAGTCCTCTACAGAATGTAGCGATTTCATCCTTTGTATGCCGTAAATTCAATTCGATAAAGGCAGCACTGTTTATCAATCTGTCGATATGCTCGTCCAGTGCAAATAACACACCATTGTAAACATGCGTAACCTCGTAGATGCCATCACCAAACTGATACCCGCGATCATGCAGATCGATGTGGATATCCTCCTTGTCTACAAAGGAACCCTTCCATAAATATTTCATGTTGCTTCACTATCAGATATATAAGGAATATCTGTACTCCTTTCTACCACAGATAATAAAACGCTTGATCGAACGTGATTGCTATCTCACGTGCATATCATAAAACAAGCGAGAGCGATTGTCAAAATGACGGAGGAATACACAGTGGATATGAGTGTGCAGCAGAATAGGAGAAAGGAAAAGGTGAAAACAGGGGGATTCGCTAAAGTGTGTATGTGGAAAGGCAGTAATGTACACAGAAGAATCCTGCCGAGATAAACGTACAGGGTTCGGTGTGATGTTTTCTTATAGAAACTACACGATTTTTTGAAGTATTTAGTTAAGAAGCTCATATGCTTTCTCTTTTACAGACTAAGCAAAGTTTAATTTTCATTTCCGAGTAATTTGGTGTAAAATAGGAGTGTCTTATGAATACGTAAGCATACGAAAGAGGTGTCAGGATATGAAAACAGCAATTTTGACGGATAGTGGAAGTGCCATGACAATGCAGCAGGCACAGGAGCTGGGAATCTTCCTTCTCCCGCTGCAGGTGATTGATGAAGAACGCTCCTATCAGGATGGAGTGGATATCAGCACGGAGGAAGTATATGAAGCTCTGCGTAAACAGCATACTCCGAAAACGAGTATGCCACTTGGCAGTGTTATCGAGGCTACACTTCGTACAATCAAGGAGCAGGGATATGATGAGATTGTATCGGTACCCTTATCCTCCGGGCTGTCATCGACCTTCAACACCATTCAGGTGATGGCAAGAGAAATCGGCATACCCGTAATTCATATAGAGGATTTTACGACCTGCGATTTGCAGGGGCATGAAGCACTGCTGGCAAAACGATATGCAGATGAGGGAAAAAACGGTGCTGAGATCAAAGAGCTGCTGAGCAATCTGATCAGGACGAGTGGAACACTGATTCTGCCCAATGATATTCAGCATCTGAAACGGGGCGGACGGTTGACTCCGCTGGCAGCCGCAGCCGCAAGTCTTTTGAAAATTAAGCCGGTACTTATCATTGATCCCTCCACGCAAGGAAAAATCGATGTGCTTGAAAAGGTTCGCACAGAGAAAAAGGCAGCTGCTCATGCAGTGGATACAATCAGTGAAAAGCTGGCAGGAAGGGAAGGCTACGTATATGTGATTCATTCCGACTGCCTGCAAAAGGCAGAGGATATTCGCGAAGAGCTGCAAAAACGAAACAGCCGGCTTACTATCCGAATCAATACCATCAGCGCCGTGATTGCAGCACATACCGGACTGGACTGTATCGCGATACAGTATATTGAAAAATAATATGAAGCTGAAGCAGGATATTCAGGCTTGTCTGTGGAAAACCGATACCCATACGTACCTGCTGCCACATCCTTTGCTGCGTCCCTATATTGCACATTATACAATTTGTCACAGCCACTACATGAAAACTGAGCAGCTGCATCTGGTTCCGGATATCAGCGGCTGTATCGTCATGAATATGCAGGCGGATGAAGGTCTGGATCTGAAATACTGGGGACCGACAACCAGAATGGTGACCGTTCAAAGAGAGAAGGGGGAGGATCAGGTACAGTATTTTGTGGAATTTCGCCCCTCCGGTTCTCATGCATTATTCTCCACAGCGCAATATCCATATCGTGATATACGCATCGAGCTGAAGCAGGTGAATCCCCGCTGTCATGCGTTGATTACAGAGGCCTATGGCAAAGCGGAAGGGGAAGCGGCATTTTTTCAGCAGCTCGATACCATCTTTTTATCCATGATGAGCAAGGAGGATGATGCTATGAAATCCCTCATGCAGGGACTTTCCAGCAATGAGCGTATTGCGGATGTGATGGACAGCTTCGGCTACAGCCGCCGGCATTTGCAGCGACTGGTACAGCAGCGTCTGGGCTGCAGTATGAAAACCATACAGAAAATACAGCGGATCAATCAGGCGGTTAATCTTTTGAAGCAGCAAAGTCTTTCTTTGACTGCTATTGCCCAGCAGTGCGGCTTTTATGATCAGGCGCATTTCATTCATGACTTCCGTGAAATCTGTAACGTAACGCCGCAGCAATATCAAAAGCAGCTGCAGGATTACTATAATGAGGGCTTTAAGTTTTAAACTGTCGCTTAACAGATAGGGCACCATCACGACAGCGAAAGCCATTTCCTGATGTTTTGATGCCATCAGCTTACGCAGCCAGATAGATGAGGAGCAGTCTCAGTGAGGGGTGTTTCATCACTCCATACGTTGGCGTTTTATGCACTTTGAACCATTTGCAGCAACGCAATGAGAATGGCGGAAATGGATAGGCTTGCTTTGTTCTGATGGGAAGCAGCAAAGGGCAATCGCTTCTGTGCATTGTGTATGATCGAAGAAGACATATAGCATAAAAGCAAAAAGGGGCAAATTCATCGCTGATAAAGCGATAGAATTGCTCCTTTTTATATGTTTTGATTGTTGAAAGCGTATCCGGGACTGTCTGAATGAAGGCTTGTTTTTATACTATCTGTCAGCTCGCAGAAAGAAATGCTATGCGTTCCTCTCGAAAAGTATCAGATATCTGTATGCCGTGATACAGAGCAATCCCGAATTCCTTTCTTATTGTTTTGTTCTCTATGAAATACTTCGTAAGAATTGCAGTGAGGATGTCTGCGTACAGGCCACTCAGGCATCAAAGTGCTTTTTTGCCTTACGTATCGGAAGCGGACTGTCATGCTCACTGTCCAATCCGTATTTATCCATATACTGTTCAATCATCTGGCTAAAGCCCTCCAGCTGCTGCTCATCGAGCTGATCGAGAAACTGATAAAACTCCTCCTCACTCATCCCTGCCAGCGTATTCAGCATTTCAAAGTCATGATGCAGATCCTCCTCCATAATGAGCTTCTGTGCTTCACTCATAAAGTCTTCAATCCGCAGCTTTATTGATAAATCCTCGCAAAGTCCGCTGAGCATCTGTGCCATATTATCATTATTCACGATGATTGTATTGATCCTACCAAACTCTTCCATAAATCCGCATATTAAGGATACGACGCTTTCATTCATTTCCTCAAATCCGCGATAGCTCTCATCATCCAGCGGTATTTTCAGCTGATAATCCTCATTTTCAAGAGCCAGGTACAGGGGCAGGCGAATAGCTGTTACATTATCTAATAAATCTGCGATCAGATCAACACGCAGCTCCTTGATCGTTTTTTTCTTCTTTTTCAGTTTAGCAGCCTGATCCTGTCGCAGATGCAGCGTGATACTGTCATTGATCATGCGGATTTCCGGATAACTGATATCCAGTGTGCCATCCTTTTTCCATGTTCCTGCCAGCATGTGCCCCTCATCATAATCCGGTAAATTGCGATGACCGCAGGTCTGCAGGATATCCAGAAAATCGTGAAGGTCATTCGCAATAGCATAGGCAGCCTCATCATCCGGATCCATAGGTAGATAGCCGGTCTGCATGATTTTGACAATACAGGTACCATCCTCACTTACCCAGCCATCTCCCTTTTGAAAGCCCTGATCCAGACAGATGATGCTCACACCGTTGGCATACAGATTATAGCCGGGCAGCTCTGGGGTACTCTCCACACCGCGCATATAGTCTGTCTCATTCTCGTACAGCTGCATATTATAGCCTTCCTCATACTGTGCGACTACAAGTACCTTTTTTGTATCCTGATCATCTGCTGTTATCAGACTCATACCGGGAAGCTCCATCTTATCCAGCTGGTCGATAAAGCTGGCAAGAGCTTCATTGAGAACCATTCCGGCCTCCTGACTCAATGTGAAATACATATCCTCCTGAGAAATAGAAGAAAGACTCTCCTTTACCATCTCCTCATCAAAGGGGATATGCTGCATTTCCAGCCAGTCCTTCATTTTTTCATGATCTTCATTTGTTTCATCCGCTGCAATCGCAACGATTTCCTGATAGCCGTACACATTCCCGGCATCCTCCGCAAGATTATCCTGCTTCCATTTCAGAAGCTTGATCTGGGACTGTGCTTCCTCGCTTTCCTTTTCCACCAGAATGATATGCTCCCAGTTATCCCCATAATCATAGGTATATAGAAGCTTCATCTTTTCCTTCAGATAGGTATGCAGCGGTGTATCCATATCCTTAAAAACCGTATCCCTTTCAAACCGAAAGGGTTCTCCGTCATCGCACAGAATCTTGACATGCTCTTTGGCAATTTCAAAATCATATAAATGATAATCCATCCATCCAAATACATATTGGATAGCCTCATGCAGGTTTCTGAATGTCATATCTGCCGGAATCCAGATACGGCGCCACACGGGAGGCGACGTACCCTTCAGGGTGATTTTCAGCTGATAGCCTTTCATACTATACCACCTTCCTTTGAATTCATTGTATCATGTTTTTTATGGGTTTTATGCAATTTGCGCACTTTTTTACATATGGTGATGAAAAAATATACAGGATATACATAGGAAGTCCAAAGGGAACATATTTCCTGTAAAATCAGGTCCTGCGCTCAATGAAGCTGCCGGATTTTCCACACATGTAAAAGGGAGGACCACGGCGTCAGTGCGGAAAATCCAGGCAGTAGGTCATGACCTGTATATAGTATAAAGAAAGCAGAAGAGACAAGCAACTGCGCATATTTGTCCCCCTCTATTATGAACAGGGAGCCTACTTGCCATACCGTGTTTAAAAGCGGTACAACGAACAGGGCGTAGGCAGATAGTGTAAAGCTGCAAGTGATTTTATACGCAGCTATCGTGCAGAAAGCACGCAGAAAACAGGATGGGGATTATCGTTTACGAAAAGCTGTATCTTATAGTATAATGCACTTTGGAAAGAGAAGGAGTGATACGTATGTGGAAGGTTTATGTAGCAGGATCGCTGTTTAATGAGGCAGAGGTTGCCCAGCGAAAAATGGAGGGTGTTATTTTACGAAGGGAATTTCCACAGCTGGATATTTTTAATCCGATTGACCAGCCGTTTAATGAGGATAAACAATCCCTGCCGACACCGGAAATGATTTATGAGGGAGACACACAGGCTGTTGAGGCGTGTGATATATTCATAGCGGATTTGACCAATGAGGATGCCGGTGTCATGGTGGAGCTTGGTATCGCAATCAAATCGGATACGAACATCATTATCGGTATCAACAGTGATATCCGTTTGCAGTCTGCCAATCGCTATGATGTGCCGACGATGGGGATGAATCATTATGTTCTGGGGGCAATCCTGAAGCACGGGTATTTTGTACACAGCTTTGCAGAGGCTGTGGAAAAGCTGAAAGAGCTTTTAAAGGAAGCGTAAATAAGAACAGAGGCTATATGTAAAAAAAGGGAATCTCCTTCCATTGCCGGATAAGGGCAGGATTGCGATTTCCTTTTCTTTTCGCTGTACAGCTGTTGATATTTTCTACATGCATTGCTTTATGCAGAATAACGCTTTGCAGGCTTTCTCAGATACCTGTTTCCTGCATGCACTATCTTGAGGGGGCATCGTTCTGCATGTTAGGGGATGCAGCTGGTTACAATTCCTCTCGTATAAACAGGCGATCCTGTGGAAAGGACTGTTCCTGAAGCTGCTTTACCATCATGCAGGTTTCCAGCTTACTGCGTCCCTCCACCTGTGCTTCTGTATCCAGATCGACATAAACTGTTCTTTCTTCCTGGGCAAAATGCTGTAGCATATGCTGCAGACTCTCCGCATCCGCATAGATACACTCACGGATATGAAGCTCCTCTGCCGTTTCCTCCTGTACGATATAACCCTTTGGCTGCTCATTTTCCATATAGATCCTGACCTTCTGCTTCCAGATTGCGGCATTGGGAAGAAACTGATTCTTATAGTATGCCAGATCGCGACGGCGCCACCCGTTTTTATGTTCACAGAACTGTAGATACAGGGACACAAGAGCCTGTGCATCCTCTGCCTGTTTCCATGTGCCGCAAACTGTAACGTCATTCTGCTTTTTCAGCTTCCAGCGAACACGGTGGTACTGCTCGATAAATCCAAAGCTCTTATACAAATCCCAGTTATAAGCTTGTAACAGCACAAACGGAGCGCTCCTTTGTACTGCCTTTAAAGCATGCCGCAGCAGCATGCCCATATAGCCGCAGCCCTCATACTCCGGATTGGTGGCGACTCCTACAACAAATGGTACAAGCACATCCTTTCCCTCCAGTACGATTGTCATGGGACGAAGCTGCAGCATACAGATCAGCTCCTCCTCACTTACCAGAAGAAGGCAGTCCTCTTCCCGATACAGGCGTTCAAAATAAAACTGCGTACTTTCTGTTGTTTCCTCCTGAAACTGCTGTTCCCATAAGGAGCGGATTTTCTTTGTCCAGGAAGCATCAGCCTGCTGGATACGCAATGTCTGGCGTGCACTTCCGAATTTCTGGATTTTACACACCGGCTGCATATCTGTCTTCGCCTTGCGCAGCTTAGGCAGTCCCATGTCATCCTCGCGGTTGACATATACGATGTCCTCCTCCAGTGTTTCCAGATACAGCTTTAGAATTGCGATGTACAAGCCGCGAATTTCACGATTCGCTTTTTCCACATGAATCTGAATCATATCCTTCGACAGACGGGATGCGATGTTAAATGCTTCCAGCCTGCCGTCAATATAGATACAACCACCCTCGATAGGCAGCTCATGCAAATGCTCCAGCAACAGATGAATTCCGGTATCCTCTGCGGATATGCTGTCATCTGCGTCCTTGAAGGATTGCCAGTAACGCAGGAAGGCATAGACATCCTCCCGGGTGCTTTCATCAAGCTCACAGTATACAAAGCGTCCTTCATACTGCTTTAAAAAGGCATGAAAATGATTTCTGCGCTTTTGCATCTTCTTGCCGGATAAGGTTTCCTGCTGCTTGCGGTCATATACATAGTCTCTTGCGTCATAGCAGTCCCATACTAGAAATTCCATCGGATAGGTATCCATCAGCCAGTTTTTAAATTCCTTGGTCATAGAGTGAATTTCAAAGGCAATCCCGTGCTTTTGAGAATACATACGGATTGCATCGACAGCCTCTAATCGATGGTCCCTTGTGCAGTACGGCATCAGCCATACCGGTTCACGCTGAGGCATACAGGTGTAAGCGATGGCATAATTGGGATGGGTTTCAAAATGGACTTCATACATGCTGGTCCACATCAGCATGGTCATCGTATTGGAATTGTATTCATGATAATCGGCAAGTGCGATATACGGCTGCAGCTCCTGCCAGTTTTCCAGTGTTAGTTTTTTCATAGAACCTCGCTTTTCCTGTACATTATAGGACCAGAACACCAAATTTTCAAGATGTTTGCACAAGGAATGTTTACCTGTCTGTTCTTCGTCGGTAACGCTGCATGGCATGGATTCGGAAGAATCCATCTTCTCTTATGTTGAAGCGAATTTCTCAGGATATGCATGCAGATGTGTTTTATATCTGATAAATGTGACTTCTGCGTGATAAACTGTTCAAGATTTGTTCAAGAAAGGGCGTGCTGTATCGCTATTATCCCTCTGAGATATTATGATATATATAGAATAATTCCAGGTGGAATTTCTACCTGTAAGCATTCATGGATACTGTGGTGATGCAGCCTTCATGGTTGAACAGAGAGGAGGAAGCCTTATGAGAATCTGTTTGAAAAGAATGGTAAGCGGCGTTTTGGCCATCGATAAGGAAGCGCGTTAAGCAGATGCAGTGTCATACAACGCTTTACGCTTATTACAAAAGGAATACGAGGAGACAGTGAAAAGCTGTCGGAAGGGACAAGTATATGAAAAGAAAAATGTTAGAAAAAACAGGGGCATCCTGTATGGCGCTGGCTATGGTGTTTATGCTGTACGGTGGTGTGCGCATCCATGCAGTGGAAGAACCAGTGGAAACACCGCAAACAGCGCAGGACACAGCACAGGATAAAGCGGCTCCTGCGGCATCTTTGGACACAGCAGAGTTGAAAAATGCGGAAGCCTCCTTAGAAACCGCAGCGGATGGCTCGCTTACCCTTGTTGTCAAGGCGAAGGACGGTTATTACTTTGCGGACAGTCCGCTTGCCAGTGCTGATAATTCTTATGTGTCTGTATTAAGGAAAAGTGATAGTACCGCTATGGTTTGCTATTACAAGGTCTCTGTATTCGGCAGCACACCGCCTGCTTCTTACACAATCAAAATAAGGGGAGCAGCAGCCGTCCTGACTTCTTCTAAATTGATTCTGAACAGGGATAACTTGGTAAATGCAAGCATTACGGCAGAAAAGGAAGAGGGAATAACACCACTGGATCATGTAATTCTCACGGTGGAGGCTGAGGATAAGAAAGCATTTAAAACAGAGCCGTATGCGATTGTTAATGGTGAAAAACGCAACATGCGGATGTTTGGTGATGAAAATACGATGTATACACTGAGTCTTATGAATATCCATAAAGATACGACAATCGAGCTGTATGGTACAGCGGTTTCTACTGAGGAAAAGGCAACGCTGGACAATATGAATGTTACCGGCTATGTGAATGAAAAAATCGCAAGCTACGGCACGATTACATTGGAAAATGCAGCCTTTCATAAGCTTGCCAAAGGCACGGATATCTCTTCCTGGTTCTTTCCTTTACCAAAAGGAATGCAGGTTACAACGGTTTATGATGTTGCGGAAGGCAGCAGTAGCATGCAAATAGAATTTAGTGGAACACCGTTAGAAACGTCCAATGAAGCTATGGGTATTATCATTGAGGGACAATATACGACAGGTCGTGAAATACTGAAGGTTGATACTTCAGGCAGTAAGTGGGCAATCCATAGGAGAACAGCAGCAAACCCTGTTATCGAAAAAGGAAACCAAACCTATGAAAAAGGAAGCAACAAGCCTCTTGAACTGATTTGCTCCGGAGAGCTGAGAGAGCTTTATGGTATTTTCATCAACGGGAGCGCAATCAGCGCTGACTCCTATACGCTGACATCCGGAAGTACGGTATTGACTCTGAAGCCGGAGTATCTGGAAACATTGAAAAAGGGAAGCTACACGGTTCGTTTTACCTATGATGATGGAAATTATGCAGAAACAAAGGTTACCATAGCTGATAAAGCTGATAAGAAGCTGGAAGCATCCACGCTGACTAATCAGGAAGGAGCGCCGAATACCGCGGATGCGACTTCTACAGGTCTGCTACTGATTGCGTTATTGACATCCGGTGCAGGCATGGCGGCAGTAACCGCAAAAAGAAAAAGAGCACGTCAGTAAGTCAGAGACGTATTCAAAATGAACTATGTAAAAATATGCTTTAGAGTATAGACATCATATTTAAAAAAGCTGAATTCCAAAATACGGACTCAGCTTTTTCTTATGAACATTTATTCTGGCTTTGTATTCTTCAGCCTGT
The DNA here is from genome assembly GCF_024463855.1 of Clostridium sp. DFI.1.208. Lineage (NCBI taxonomy): Bacteria > Bacillati > Bacillota > Clostridia > Eubacteriales > Clostridiaceae > Clostridium > Clostridium sp. DFI.1.208. Next base: position 49,968 of record NZ_JANGCA010000022.1, read on the forward strand.
CTTTTAACGCATCATACGTATCGCATTCCAGCAGATCGACAACCGCATCTTCAATCTGCTCATCCGACAACGTCTCCGCCCAAGTATCGTCAATTTCGTATTTATGGATGATCAGTGTTTGTAATACTGCCCTTTTTCCTTTTTCGAGACCTTTTTCGATCCCTTCTTCGATGCCTTCTTTAATGCCCTTCTCAAGTCCCAGCCGTTCAGCTTCTGCTGTCTGCTCTCTCAAATTGGCCTGTACTGCACGTTGTGCAAACTCCACCGATTCCGCCCAACTGAATAACGCTCCGTCCTCTTGCATTTCATTGTATTTTTCCACTGCCACATTCACCATCCTTCTCTTCATGTTTAGTATAGCATCATCCGGATTATATGCAAGTACATAGCAGAAGGTTTCAAACTCCGTCAGATTTTCCACACCTCCGACCTCCTTTACACGCTGTTTGATCATCGGTAAAAACACGATGGCACGATGCAGTGTACCGTTGGGCTCTTCCCGATTGTCCTCATCCTTTACCGTGTAGTGACGGATCATGCGTCCTGTATCCTTTGGCATTGCAAACATGAAAATAATCTGATAAAACGGCTTCAGCTTTGTGTAATCATCCCCCTGCTTCAGCTGTCTGCCGACCAGACGGTAGCCATACTGCTGAAAACGCAGCTGTTCCTCCTTCGTATACCCGGATACCTGCATTTCCAAATCATAGAGGTGACCTGCTTCATCCTCCAATACAACATCCAGAACTGCCCGTTTTCCGAAAAAGACTTCCGGCAGCAGCTCCGGATTCAGCACCTGTGTTCTTTGAACCTTCAATCCGTAAATTTCTTCGATAATCCTGCTTCTCAGCATTTTTGAGCCTGCATCCTCTCCAATCAACATGTACTTGAAAAAAACATCATTGTGAAAGGGAATCGGGAAATCCCTTTTCTTCTCTTTTTCCATATGTAGTAGCCTCCTTTTTTTCTTATACACTCTTATATACGTATGGAAAGGGCAAAACTCCTAAATTATGCATACTTTTCTTATTCTCTTTTCCTTTATTGTAAAGATTATCCATAGGATAAAAGGAAGAAATACTACCTGTCAGTGTCAACGTTCAGCAAGATTAGCTTTGGAAAAGCAATGCCTTCACCGCGTCGCTTCATCCACGGGATGCACAGAAAAACAAGTGGGAATGTATCCATAAACACATAAAAAAACATCTGCAGAAATCCGCAGATGCTTGCTGAAATTCAAACAGCTTTTTATGCCGGAACAACCTCGAGCCAGTAGTCATCCGGATCATGGATAAAATAAATGCCCATCTCTTTATTCTCAAAGCAGATACAGCCCATATCCTCATGAAGCCGGTGTGCTGCTTCAAAATCGTCTGTTGCAAATGCAATATGACTTTCATTCTCCCCCAGCTCATAGGGCTGCGGATGATCCTTCAGCCAAGTCAGCTCAATCTGAAAGCTGCCGGTGTCATCCTGCAAATAACAGAGCGTGAAGCTTCCATCCTCTGCCTCCAGCTTTCTGGCAACCTGCAGACCCAGCGCCTGCTTGTAAAAAGCGATGCTTCTGTTTAAATCCGTTACATTGATATTACAGTGTACAATGCGAAATGCCATATTTCCACCTCCGTTTACTCCTGTATTATACCGTGTCCCACCAAGGATGAACAGGAAACTGCAAAAAAATGTACCTGTAGCCTATGATTTTTTTCGGTAATATACAAAAAGGTATCCGATTTGCACCGGATACCTCGTATGCTCTCTACTTGACCTCGTTCAAGATACTTTGTACCTTTGGTATTACATAATGGCTTTCGCCGATCTCCTTGGTATCATCAATCATAATGGTTACCGCAATGTTATCATTGACCGCACTCAGCCAGCCGATTTCCTGTTCTCCGTGATTCACCTGTGCAGTGCCTGTTTTCCCGGCTGCGTTTGTAGGGTTATCCCCATATCCGGACATGGAAGCCTGCAGGTCTTCAAACACAGTTTTTGCAGTAGCTGCGCTGTATGCGTTCTTCACCATTGTTTTTGTTTTTCCATCCTCATATACCAGATATGGCTGCAGAATGCTGCCGTCATTGACATAGGCGGTATACAGGGCAGTCAGATGAAGCGGAGATATCAGCAGATCACCCTGTCCGTATCCGCTTGCTGACAGCTTCTGTGCATTTTCCAGCTCATCCCCATAGGTGGATTTCGCAACTGTGAATGGGAAATCCAGCTGCTTGCGGAATCCGATTTTATCAAGATAGCTTGTGAAGGTCTCTGTACCGATTTTATCCGCTACCTGTGCAAAGAAGATATTATCGGAATAGATATAGGCGTTTTTCAGATTGCTTGGCTCGGTATAGGATTGCGTCGTTGTTACATAATTCTTTCCCCAGCTGGAATCCTTCTGCCATTTATCTGTTTTTTCAAAGGCTGTATCCGGCGTGATCGTCTTGGAATCCAGCGCAATAGCTCCGGTAATCGCTTTAAAGGTGGAGCCTGGACAATAGGTGGAAACAAAACGGTTCAACAGCGGCTTTTGCTTATTGTTGTTCAGGGAATCCCATGTCTTGGTATCCATACCCATTGCGAAATCATTCGGATCATAGGCCGGGGTACTGACCAGGGCAAGCACCTCTCCGGTGCGAGAATTCATGATCACACCACTTCCTGCATCCTTTTTCAGCTGATTATAGGCAGAGCGCTGTGCTTCGATATCGATGGTCGTACGAATATCCTGACCGTCCTTTGCCTTCTGCTCAGCGACTGTGTCCTTCAGATTTCCGTTTTCATCCAGAATGATGATCTTACATCCGCTGACCGCCTTCAGCTTGCTTTCATAAATACTTTCCAGACCGCTCTTACCGATGATGCTGGTTGCGGTATAGCCCTCATTCTTATGCTTTTCCAAATCCTCGGCAGTGACATTTTGAACATAGCCTGTAACATGTGCTGTCATTTCACCATACGGATACACGCGTCCAATAGCTTCCTGTACAGAGGCACCGTCTATTTTTCTAAGCTCCTCAATGATATCCGCACGCTTCGCTGCCGTGACCGTTTTGATCGGTACAAACATATCAGCCTGTACCCAGGATGCAGACAGTGCTTTTTTGATACTGTCCTCACTGACATCCAGTACCCTTGCCATGGCTGAAACAGTATCTGCCTCATTTCCCAGCTTACCTGCAATCAAGCCAACCTGATATACACTTCCCTGCTGTGCCAGTGCTTTTCCTTTCCGGTCCAGAATCGACCCCCTTGTCCCCTCGGTGATGGATACATTCACCTTATCCGCATCCTGTAGCTGCGGGAATATCTGTGAGCTGTCCCATACGATGCGATATTCACCGTCTTCCTTGATGACAGTAGCCTTGTTATCAAATGCAATCGTTCCGGCTGCGCTCTTCATACGGAAATGATAGCTGATTTCGCTTCCATTATCCCCCTCGTCCGTACTGTCCTTGATTTCCATCGTGAAATCAGATGCATCAATTCCTTCATAAATATTTTTGTTTCGCGCAATAAAATCTTCTTCCTTCCATTTCTTTTTTGCATCGCTGCTGATCAGGGAATACATTTCCTTGTAGTCCTTCTTTTTCAGTAGATCGGTGTAGGAAAGCAATACAGATTCCGGTTTTGAACCGCCGCTGAACAATAGATATGCGCCAATCCCGAGAACAGCAACCGCTGCTACGATACCGGCAATCCACCAGATTTTCTTTTTATCTGTCATAAAGCACCTCCTCGTTTCTGTTTATATTTTACCATGGTAAGGTAAGCATTTCCATGCCGGGTTCACCTTTATAAAGAGCTTCCTGAAATCTTAAGAAATCGTAAGTGTCCTGCACGCTGACAGCATTCCTTCTAGTATATGGTGAATTTCTCAGTTTTTGATTTGTTTCACAACCTTTTTGTTGTACAATGAAAGAAGAGACAAAAAGGTGGTGACGTCTATGCATAGCGATTGGAATACGCACAGCAAGGCTGACATACAGCATGATCATCTCAGTGCACTGTGGAATAAGGAAACCGGGGAACAGCTTTTAACGGATTGTATCCGTACAGCAAAAGCGCAAAGTACCTCCTTTCTTGTCGTGCTTCTGGATATCAATGACCTGCATACGATCAATAAAATCTGCGGACATCAGGAGGGAGACCGCGTCCTGCAAAGGGTGGCGGAAAAAATACGCGGCAGTTTGCAGACCGGGGATTTTGCGATCCGTCTTGGCGGTGATGAATTCCTTCTTGTTTTCAAACAGCTATCCAAAAAGGAAGCACGCAATCAGCTATATCAGCTGCAGAGTGAATTGCATACGGAGAGCAAAGAGCTGCCCTATGTCATGGGCTTCTGCTTTGGAATGACCCGGGTCGATCCGGATATGGAGCTGTCTTTGAAGAAAATTATCATGCGCGCAGATGATGAGATGTATGTGTCAAAGCGCCGCTATCATATGGAGAAATCAAGACAGGCCTTTGCTCTGCACCCATATCACGAAAGTGAGGAGGTACGTCAGTTTTCCTATAATAAGGATTTGCTGCTGAGTGCGCTGATGCAGAGCAGTGATGATTATATCTATGTATGCAATATGAAGGAGGATCCTTCCTGTTTCCGGTATTCCCGTGCCATGGTTGAGGAATTTGACCTGCCCTCGGAAATCGTGCATGATGCTGCCAATGTATGGGGATCAAGAATTCATGAGGCAGATCAGAAGCTGTTTCTGGAGGGAAATCAGGAAATTGCCGATGGCCGTGTGGATTCTCACAATGTGGAATATCGGGCAAGAAATTGCAGAGGAGAATGGGTGTGGCTCAGATGCCGCGGTCATGTGGAACGGGATGAGGATGGGCAGCCGGTTTTATTCGCAGGTATAATCACCAATCTGGGTAGAAAAAATAAGATTGATTATCTAAGCGGTCAGTTTAACAAGTATGAGCTGGAGGATGCCCTGCAGATGATGGTTTCCAAGGAAGAGCATTTCTACATGATGATTCTGGATCTGGATGAGTTTTCCAGCGTCAATAAGCTGTATAATCATCAGTTTGGCGATGCGGTGCTTGCAAAAACAGCACAGCTCATTCAGTCGATTCTTCCCGAGCAGGCAAGGCTGTATCGCAATGATGGGGATGAGTTTATCATATTGTTTCGGGACTGTGTGGATTCCAGGGATATTTCCGAATGCTATCAGCGGTTGCAAAAGGAGCTGGATCATCAGCGCGTTTTGAATGGAAAGAAATACCACTGTACAGTGTCAGCAGGCTGTGCTGACTTTCCCAAAGATGCCACCGATATGATGGCACTGACGAAAAACGCAGGCTATGCCCTGGATGCCAGCAAGCGCAATGGCAAAAACAGACTGACGTTTTATGAGAAAAAAATGTCGGAGACAAAGCTGCAGGAGCTGGATATGCTGGAACAGCTGCGCTATTGCATGGAGCATGAATTTGAAGGCTTTCAGCTGCAGTATCAGCCTCAGGTCGAGGCAGAGAGCGGACGTATCATCGGAGCAGAGGCACTCGCCAGATGGCACAGCAGTCTGTATGGTGATGTATCTCCTGTGGTATTCATACCATTGCTGGAAAAAAGCGGTATGATTCTTACCATCGGTCGGTGGATTTTTGAAACAGCGGTGAAGCAATGTGCATTCTGGCTGAAGAGCTGTCCGGATTTCTGTGTCAGTGTGAATTTATCCTATCTGCAGCTGTATGAAGAGGGCTTTACGAGCTTTATGAAGGAGACCATGGAGCGCTGTCAGGTTCCCAGCCGCAATATCATTGTGGAAATGACGGAGAGCTATATGGTGAAAAGCAGTGAGGAGCTGCAGGCAATCTTTCAGGAGATACGGGGAATTGGTGTCCGCATCGCCATGGATGACTTTGGAACCGGGTATTCCTCTCTCGGTGTTTTGAAAAATTCTCCTGCGGATATTGTGAAAATCGATCGAATTTTCATTAAGGATATTTTAAACAGCGAATTTGATGCGACCTTTATCCAGTTTGTTGTCAGACTGTGTCATGATGTGAATATTCAGGTTCTGCTGGAGGGTGTGGAAACAAAAGAGGAATATGAAAAGGTTAAGGCAATGGGACTGGATTATATTCAGGGCTATTATTTCGGAAAACCGATGCAAGCCGAGGCATTAAAGGCGCTCCTGTAAAAGCTGCATCTGCGAAAGCGTATTGAGGCAGCTATGTGAGAATGAGGATTTGGTACAGTAAGTAAATACGATATTATATCGTATAAGAAGATATATCAAATAAACAGTATATTCAACAAGAAGGTATATGAAATAAGAAGAGATACGAAATAAGAAGATATATTGAATAATAAGATATACGAAATTAGATGATATATTGAATAAGAAAATATATGAGATAAGATAATATAGTTGAATAAGAAGATGTATGTAATAAGATGATATATTGAGATATAGCAAGCAGATAAAAGGAAGCCATGTGCAGCATCCGGGTACAGCGTACAGGATGAGACAGACTTCCTTTTGTTTACGGCTACATTATCCCATGCTTGCCATATCGAACGAGACGGGAACGCAGCTTCTTTACGATTTTCTTTTTTTTGATACCTTGTCCCAGTGAGACGGTCTGTGCAAATGAGCGGGAAGCTTCGTTTTACTGTCACCCTGTGCAGTGTTAAGCTGCATCTGGGTCAGAAAGAAGCAGCCACGCAAATCACTGCCGGCAATGCTGCAATCCCGCAGATCACTCCCCAAAAAGCAGGAGCCCTGCAGGTCACAGCATGATAAATCCGTGGCAAGCAGTGGCTTCATGCTGAAATCTGTGTTACGCAGTCGTTTGTTGGCAAGCCGCTTTCCGATGAGCTGTGCACCAAACGAGGGGAACTGTAATTGTTTTCGCTGTATCGTCTTTTTCAACAAGCGGTTTGTCTCATTGTGCAAAGCATCAATATCCGTTGAAAGAACCTTGTCCCATGGCTGTCTTCGCACAGCATCCAGTGTCTGAAGCAGTGTCTGCAGCTCTCCGTGAAAGATCGTGGTTTCCTTCATCTGCAATGCTTCCCCCAGATACCAGAGCATCTGATGCAGAGAAAACAGCGTTACATAAACGGCGAATAAATCAGAATCGCTGGGTGCTTTCTTTTGTACCGCAAGCTGTCCTGCACCAAGGCAGTCATAGCCAAGACAGCCCTTCATGCCCTTCTGTTTCAGCTCATGATGAATCCTGCATGTATAATCGCTGCATAAATTGCGGCAGGATACACCGGCAGGCTTATCCTGCGGAAAACCATCCAGTCGGGAAAAATAAAGCGCTCTGCAGCAAAGTCCTTTGCATTTGGCACAGTCAGCATACAATGCCAGATCTTCCAGAATCATGCCTGTACCTCTTTCCAGATACAATGCTCAAGCAAAAGATACAGCAGATAACAGCTGAAACAGATTATCGCCAGCAGCCAGAGTGGCATGCGCAGGAGTATGATATTTTGAAACAGCAGCATACAGCCGACACTGATACCCAAAGTAAACAGCCATAAAAGAAGCAGGCGACGCTTTACAAGCCGATCATCATGTTCAAAGCTGCTGCGGCAAATCCACTGTACCATGCAAACGGCTCCTGTACCCAGCAAAATATCCAGCAGCAGTGTCGATAAGGTAAAAGAATACGTACTCTGTATGTCCAATCGCAGCAGTGCATATAGTCCATCCTTTGAAAGAAACAGATTGATGCTTCCCAGAATCGCGATAAGAAGCAAGCCGGTATGCAATCGCTCCAACAGCCTTTCCAAAGGGGAACGCGGCGGCAGCTCCTTTATGATCGTATCACAGAACGCCTTATAATCACTGGGGAATATCTCCTCCAGAGGTGCATTGCGCTGCTGTGCATCCAGCAGCATCAGTGTCAGATCATAGCGAACCCGTTCCTGTTGTATTTCGTTGATATCGGCACCTCTCAGATAACAGACGATATCTGTCATAAGCTTTTGATAATCTTCGCATAAGGTCTCATCCAGCCGATTGTTTTCTTTACGCAGCTTCTGCATGTTATGATTCATGTGCATACCCTCCCATCACAGCGGCGACACCCTGCTGCAATTCCTTCCAATGCTTTATAAACCTTTGTATTTCCATATGACCGACATCGGTGATGGCATAATATTTTCGATTAGGTCCAAACGCCGATTTGCGAAATCCACTGCAGATACATCCGTTTTTCTCCAATCGCAGCAGCAGGGGATAGATGGTGCCCTCTGATATATCTGAAAATCCATAGCGCTTCAGCTTTTGTGATATATCATACCCATAGGTATCCTCCTGTGCAATTACGATCAGAATACAGTTATCTAAAATGCCCTTCATCATCTGACTGGGAAGCATGGCGTCACCTCCTTGCTATCTTGTTATACAAGTTACAGCTATATTGTAAAACAAGATAGCGTTTCCGTCAAGACGTATATGCAATTTGGAATTGGTGCTATCCTGCTGTAAGAAGAACCGGGAAGTAGCGACAGGATAAAGCGCGTTGTGCTGTCTCGTCCGTATATGCTCTGCTTGTGTTTATGCTATAGAAGGGCAGGCATATATGACAATGGGAGTGATCATCTGCAAGGCTTTGGTAAGGATCAGGATTTGCTGTTTCGCATACATGTGAAAATTTCCTGAATTTGAAGGCTTTGTATCCGGTTTTATGGAAAATGGCTGTCTTCTCTGATATATTTCTAGTATAATATAGAAAAGCATAGAAAGAAGGATCCGGGTATGAGCGCTTATATTGAATTTCAGAATGTGAAAAAAATATATAAAATGGGGGAAGTGGAAATCCAGGCACTTGCCGGTGTGGATTTTACCATTGATAAAGGGGAGTTTGTAGTAATTGCAGGAGCCAGCGGTGCCGGGAAAAGCACCATACTGAATATTCTTGGCGGCATGGATTCCTCAACAAGCGGCAATATCTTTGTGGATGGTACCGAGATTAGTAAATTCAATGCCAAGCAGCTGACAACGTATCGGCGCTATGATATCGGCTTTGTTTTTCAGTTCTATAATCTCGTGCAGAATCTGACCGTGAAGGAAAATGTGGAGCTGGCAACCCAGATTTGTAAGCAGCCGCTGGATATCGATGAAACAATTGAGGCTGTCGGGCTGAAGGAGCGTGCCTCCAATTTCCCTGCACAGCTGTCCGGTGGAGAACAGCAGCGTGTCGCCATTGCCCGTGCCCTTGCTAAAAATCCGAAGCTCCTGCTGTGTGATGAGCCTACAGGGGCACTGGATTACAATACCGGAAAACAGATTCTGAAGCTGTTGCAGGATACCTGCCGGCAGCGTGGCGTCAGTGTTGTCGTGATTACACACAATCTGGCATTGACTGCCATGGGGGATAAGGTAATCAAGGTGCGAAACGGAAAAATCGACAGCATCACGATCAATGAGCATCCTTTACCGGTAGAAAGGATTGAATACTGACATGAAAAAGAAAGCACTTCTGAAAGATACCCTGCGGGAAATCCGCAAATCCTTCGGTCGCTTCTTTTCCATCTTTGCCATCGTCGGCATCGGAGTCGCCTTCTTCGCCGGAGTACGGGACAGTGTGCCGGTGATGAAAAATACTGCGGATACCTATTTTGATGACTATAATTTCATGGATCTGAAGATCATGTCAACCATCGGTATGACAAAGGAGGATGTTTCCGCCATTCAAAGGGTGGATGGTGTAGCAGGTGTGTATGGCAGCTACAGCATGGATGTACTCAATACGCATAACAATCAGCAGCGTGTCTATAAGCTGTTGTCCTATCCGATGAATGCGAAAGCAGAGGATGAAAGCTATATCAATCAGATGCGGCTGATGAAGGGACGGCTTCCGCAGAAAGAGGATGAATGCGTCATTGAACACACGAACATCAAAGGAGCGGATTCCAGAATCGGGGAAATGATTACGTTTGAGAGCGGTACGGATGAAAAGCTGAATGCCTCCCTGAAGCACGCTACCTATAAAATTGTCGGAGAGGTGACAATGCCGTATTATCTGTCCTATGAAAAGGGAAGCTCTGCCATTGGCAGCGGCAGTATCGATAACTATGCAGTTATTCCGGATACCAATTTCAAATCCTCCTACTATACGGAGGTATATGTAACGATTGACGGCGCAAAGAAGCCGAATTCCTATGCGGATGCCTATTTTGATATCATCGATCCCAAGAAGACCACGATTACCGCACTGGGGGAGGAGCGTGCACAGGAACGCTTTGACGATATCAAAAAGGAAGCCCTTGCCAAGGTGGAAGCCGGTCGTAAGGAATATGAGAAGAATAAAAAGAAATATGAGACAGAAATAAAAAATGCAAAGGAACAGCTGGAAACCGCAAGTGATGAGCTGCTTGTGGGACAGGCAACCCTGAATGCAGAAAAAAGCAGTGCAGAAAGAACGATACAGGAAAAGGAAGCACAGCTGCAGCAGAGTGAGCAGCAGCTTGCTCAGCTAAAGACGCAGTACACCAGTGCAAAGGGCTATCTGGATACCCAGCAGAAAAAGCTGGATGAGAGCCTGCCACAGATACAGAAGCAGCTTGCGGAAGCCAAAGCAAAGCTGGCCTCACTGGATGAGGAAATAGCAAAGGTGGACGCTCAGCTGCAACAGCCCAATCTAACAGAGCTGGAGAAACAGCTGCTGCAGGAAAAGAAGGAAGCGCTGGAAACCTCGCGACAGGTTGCTTCTCCTTCACTGACGATGCTGGAAACACAGATTTCATCGATGCAGGAAGTAGTCACCATGGCAGCCTCCCAGCTGCAGGCACTGGAAACACAGATTGCGACTGCTCAGCAGCAGATCGAAACAGGGAAGCAGCAGCTGGCAACCGCCAAGGTAAGCGCACAGCAGGAAAGTGCGGCTGCACAAAATAAGATAACAAACGGACAAAAGGAAATTGCGCTGGGAAAGCTGGAGCTTGAGAAGCAGGAAAAGGACGGTGCTGCCAGGCTGCAGGAAGCGAAGGAAAAGCTGGATCGTTCAGAGGAAGACATCAACAGCATGAAAACACCGAAATGGTATGTACTGGACCGCCATTCGCATTATTCCTATATGGATTATGGAAGCGCTGCGGATCGTATGGGAGCGATTGCCAAGGTGTTCCCGCTGTTCTTCTTCCTTGTTGCGGCACTGGTATGTCTGACGACGATGACCCGTATGGTCGATGAGGAGCGTCAGGAAATCGGGACGCTGAAGGCACTGGGCTATTCCAAGCCGGATATCGCGATGAAATTTGTGACCTATGCGGCAATCGCCAGTATCATCGGCGGCAGCTTCGGTGCTGTGATTGGAATGATTGTCTTCCCGACGGTCATATTCAATGCCTGGGGCATTATGTACACACTGCCGGACGTACAGCTGCAGCCGGACATCGCTCTGGCAGCTCTTGCCATCGGTCTTGCCTCCATGATCACGGTAGCTGCAGCACTTGCGGCCTGTTATAAGGAGCTGGTGGAAACACCGGCCCTCCTCATGCGTCCCAAGGCTCCGAAAAACGGGAAAAAGATTTTATTGGAGCGTGTGCCGTTTATCTGGAAACGATTCAATTTTATACACAAGGTGACGGCACGGAATATCTTCCGCTACAAAAAGCGTTTCCTCATGACGGTGATTGGAATCAGCGGCTGCAGTGCATTGCTGGTTGCCGGCTTCGGTATTCAGGATTCCATTGGAGAAATCGCTACCAAGCAGTACGGGGATATCTTTCAATTCGATGTCACCATGACGTATAAGAGTGAGGCTGCGCTGAGTCAGAAGGAGAATGACTTGAAAAAGCTGCAAGAGGACTCCCGTGTGAAGTCTGCCACCTCCATGGCGGTATATCACGGCTTCTATGCGGATGAGGGAGAGGATAAGGGAATCGATCTGTATGTACCACAGGATGTCGAAAGCCTGCCTACGTATATCTCCCTGCGTCAGCGTGGTTCCGGAGATACGATTTCCCTAAACAATGACGGTGCAGTCATCACAGAGAAGATTGCCAAGGATAAGCATCTGAAGGTAGGCGATACCTTCCCAATCGATAATGGCGACGGAGTGAAGAAGGCTGTGAAGATTGCAGCCATCACGGAAAACTATGTGGGACATATCGTGTATATGACACCTACCTATTATAAGAGCGTATATCATAAGACACCGCAAAGCACCGGTATGTTTGCCATCATGAAGGACAGCAGTGAAAAGAGTGAACAGGCGCTGGGCAATGCCTTTATGAAAAAGGATACCATTGATTCTGTATCCTTCTATTCCGGAATCGCAGCCTCCTTCCAGGATACGATTGCATCGCTGTCCTTCATTGTAGTTGTCTTGATCATCTCCGCCGGACTGCTTGCATTTGTCGTACTTTACAACCTGACGAATGTGAATATATCAGAGCGTCTTCGAGAAATTGCGACCATCAAGGTACTGGGCTTTTATGACAAGGAGGTCAGTGCCTATGTATACAGAGAAAACATTTTCCTGACACTGATCGGTGCACTGGCAGGACTGGTGCTGGGCATTGGACTGCACTCCTTGATCATGTCGCTGGCAGAGCTGGATACGGTGATGTTTGGAAGAAATATCGAGAAGCTTTCCTTCCTGTATGCTGTGGCAATTACGATGGTATTCGCCATCATTGTAAATCTTGTGATGTATCGCAAGCTGAAAAAAATACCGATGGTGGAATCCTTGAAATCAGTGGAATAGAAAACAACAGTAAGTATGCTATATCTCTTTTCCACCTGTTCAGGATGCAAAACATGACAGACTACCGTTGCATGAAAGCAGGTATATAAGCGATTATGCTGTATCAACGGCTTCTGTAATTCAAGTATAGGACGCCTCCTATATTGGATGTATATGCCCTGCTCCTGTACCATTCGGTCTCTGTATCCCGGCATTTGGAAAATCTTTTATGAAAAGCATCAGCCAGCAGCTACCTTTCTGCACAGGGAGCTGCTGTTTTTCTTTTCCTGCGATACATGAAAGTCGTGGATATTTTACCTCGCTTATAGTAAAATAAAGGAACGAATGTTTGAAAGGTGGGCTTGCATGTCCTTATTTGAAAAAATGGATCCATCCTTCTTTACCATCCTGGTATCGAAGAATCGGGATATTTATGTGGATTTGCTTTTGCAAATTCATGACTGTATCTATCGCAATCAGACCATGAGCATGGAGCGTGCCCTGCTTCAGGATTTACTGGAAGATTACGTGCAGGATAAAAAATACGAAATCGACTTCCGGGAGGAAGCGGAATACAGCGATATCGAACAAGAGCTTCGCAGCGAAAAGGATATTTATGACAGGGATATCCAGTTTCTGTTACGATTGTTTGAGAAGCATACCTGGATCAATGTCGATTTGCATATGGATACGATGAAAAAAATGGTGTCGCTGCCCTATCACAGCCGGGTGTTTATATCCTTTGTGAATGACATTATCAAGGAGCGGGAACAGATCGGTTATCTGATTCGCATCCATGCCTCTTTAAAGGATATGGAGGACCCTGTGAAAATCGAAGACAGCTACCAGCATATTCGCAATGCGTATGCTGACTTCAAGGAGCTGATTCTGACACTGGAACAGACCAATGCCAGAATACGGGATTATTATGCGATTCAGGTGAAAAAGGCATCCACGAAAATCTATCATGATTTCTTTGATGTGTATTATGGAGATATTGTAGAGGGCTATGTTTTTCCAACCCTTGTGGAGGACAGCTTAAAACGGTTTAAAAATCCGGTCGCTGGTATTTTGGAAACCCTTCTGCAGGAGGAAGCGCTAAAGGATAAAATTGTAGACAGTGCGGTAAGTCACTATCGTGTATCCAGCCGTGAGACCGCAAAAAAGCATATCGAGGAAATGCTGTATGCCATGTACAACGATTTAAATATCGTGGAAACACTGACTGCTCAGCTGGTGGACAGTGATGCGGGATACCGCAGGCTGGCAAAGCAGAAAATCATGTATCTGTGCAACAGCGATCAGGGACTCAAGGGAAAGCTTGTGGAGCTGCTGCATCACATGAAGGAAGAGCCGCAAAGAGTGTGTGAGCTGGTAAGCGAAACCATCAATGTCCAACAGACCCGCTACATGGAACGTGATGAGGTGTACACCTTTGAGCGACGCAGGCGAAAGGATGAGCGGGAGGTGATGACCTTCACCTTTGAAGAGAGCACCCAGAATCAGGAGGAGCTTGAAAAACGCATCGGCTTTGACCGTTATTCCCGCTTTACCCGTGAAAGCATATCGGCTTACTATGCAGAGAAGCTGCATGGGGAAACCGTTGGAAAGCTGAAGGATATCGGGGTTAAGGATATGGATGACTATATCCGCTCCATCCTGGTATATGTATATGGAAGAGACCGCAAAATGGATGTGCGGGCAACGCTGCTTCCAAATCAGACGGAAGGTATTACAGAGGGGGATTTTCATTATCCCAATCTGTTGATTAAAAGGAAGGTAACAAAATGAAGGTAGAACAACTGGATCTGAAAGACCGTGAGGAATTCGGACGAATCGTCAATATCCTGCTGGCAGAGAACTGCGTCTACCAGTATGCGAGAATTAAGCAGTTTGAAAAAAAGGAACGAAATGCAGACTATGTGTTCATCAATGAACACTGGGAGTGCTTTGAGGAATATCTTCGCTATGCGGGGTGGCTGCTATGTAAGGAGCGTTCTTCTTATATGGGAATGCTGTATCTGGTCAATGAGCGGGAGGACTGTAGCTGCCGCTATCGTCTGACAAAGCTGGAAACACAGCTGTTACTGATCCTACGCAATTACTATGAGGAGAAAATGCTGGAGCTGGATGCATCTCTTACCATACGTATTTCTGTCAACGAGCTGCTGCGGCTGCTGGTCGATGTGTTTGCGATGGTGAGTGTGAAGCCCTCCATGCAGAATATCCATGCGGCATTGCAGTCCCTGCAAAGGCTGAATGTCATTCAGAAATATGCACAGGGTGAGGAAGAGCTGATTTGGGTACTTCCTTATATCACCTGTGTTCTAACACCGAAGCGGGTGGAGGAAATTCTGATGAAGCTGCGAAATGAGGAAGGAGAGGAAGACGATGAAGCTGAAGAGAATGCTGCTGATCAACTGGCTGTATTACGAGAAGACGATCCTGAGCTTTGAGGATATCGTCTTTCTAAGCGGTAAGACCGGAGAGGGAAAGTCAGCGCTGATCGATGCGATGCAGCTGGTCATTCTGGGGCGAACCGACAATTCTATTTTTAATAAATCCGCGAATGATAAAACAACGCGTGATTTGATGGGATATTTAAAGGGCAAGTACAAGGATGGTACCTTTAAGCGTGATAAGGGGATGTTCAGTACCCATTTGTGTATGGAATTTGAGGATGAACAGCAGCGCTCTTACTGCTTCGGTATCGTATTTGATGTAAGCGGGGCTACGCGTGGGGATATGGAGCATCGTTATTATATGATGAATCAGCCGATTCCCGGACATTGCTTTATGGATGAGGGAACCGTATTCAATATTCGGCGTATGAAGAAGCTGCTGGACAGCTATCAGGATCGCAGCTGCCGTTTCTTTACGACGCATATGGACTATAAGAATTATTTTCGTCAGCGGATGCTCATAAAGGATCAGCGGTTTTTCGATGTGTTCAAGATGGCGGTTGCATATACACCGATGATGAATATTTCCGAATTTATCGTAAAGAATGTCTGTTAGGAGGAGGAAGACCTGAATCTGGAAGAAATGCAGGAGGAAATTCAGGATTACCGGCAGATGAAGGAACAGTTGGAAACCGTACAGCAGAAAAAGGCACAGCTTTCCATAATTCATGAGCAGTATACGAATATCTGTGAGGAGCAGGGGCGTGCTGCGGACTTACGTATGGAGCAGGAGGCAGCTGCATATCACGGCATTATGGTGGAGCATGCGGAGGCTGCCGCTCAGTATGAGGCATTTACGAAGGGTTATCAGCGGCTGACGCAGGAATCCAGAGAGGTGGAGGAGCAGCGGACATTGCTGGAACAGAATATCGAAGCCTTACGGGACGCACGCAGAGATAATGCGGCAGATATTCTGGAACGCAGGATACAGGCGCATCTGGAACAGCAAACGACCCTGCAAAGAGACACGGCAGCCGTGCAGCAGCAGCTTGTCGCGAAGGGGGAATTTCTGGAGGAACAGCTTGCGCAGCTGGAGGAAATCGAGGATTATGACGGCCTACAGCTGGAGGACTTCGATCTATCCGCAATAAAGCTGGCAGTACATAAATCCATTCATGCGGCACAGCAGCTATCTGCCTTTGATTTGGAAGCATATGCAACGATTCAAAAACAGCTACAGCAGATTGCGGATTACCTGTCCTCCGTGCGCGGAACCATGCAGCATACATTGCAGGAATGCAAGGAGGAGCTTTCCACACTCGCTGTCAACCGCAGGGAGCTGGAAGCCGGCAAGAAGACATATCCGAAAAAGCTGCTCGTTTTAAAGCAGGAGCTGGAGGAACGGCTTTGTCAGCAGGTGGGAAGACCGGTGGAGGTATGCATACTCGCAGACCTGTTCAGTATTCAGGAGGAAGCATGGACAAATGCGATTGAAGGCTATATCCATAACCAGAAGCTGAATCTGGTGGTGGAAGCAGAATATTTCATGGATGCCTATCGTATTTATCGCTCCATCAAGGAAGAAAAGAAGATTCACACCTATTCGATCGTGGATATCGCCAAGGCAAAGCCGGGAAACCGTCCGCATGTTAAAACGCTGTATGACTGTGTGCGGGTGGAGCGTGAGGATGTGCGTCCCTATGTGGAATATCTGCTGGGAAGGGTTGTCTGCTGTGAAGCGGAGGAAACTTTAAGAAGCTATCCGGTAAGCATTACGAGTGATTGCATGCTGTATAGCGGGTATGCGGTAACGCATATGAATCCGGACTTGTATAAGGTACCATTTATTGGTTCCGATTCCATAGAAAAGCAGCTGCAGGAGCTGATCATCCACCAGCAGAAGCTTACCTCCTCCTGCCGCAGGCTGGAAACCGTCACAAAGACGTTAGCGGGTGTACATCTGCAAACTGTCATCAGTGATGACTTTATCCGTCAGCTGGAAGACGGTCTGCGCAAGGCCAGAGAAGTAGAGCAGCTGGAGCAAAAGGTAAAAGAGCTGCGCAAAGCCCAGACACCGGAGTCTTTGCAGGAGCTGCTAGTGCTGGATCAAAAGCTTGAGGAAGCAAAGAAAAAGAAAAATGAGCTGTACATGTTGCAGGTAGAACAGGGAAGTCGACGCCGCAAGCTGGAAGAGGATATGCAGATATGCAATGCGCGTATGCAGGAGCTGCAGCAGCGTCAAAAGGAAATTCAAAAGCCCGAGCATGGTATTCCAAACGCCATTGCCGTCATCACGACAACAGATGCTATTCGCAGGAAACAGAAACAGCTTGAAGAAGCACTGCGGGAGTTGAACAGCCGGATTGAGCTTTCCAAGCAGGAGCTGATTACGAAGAAAACCCATTATAATGATACCTTCCGTATTGCTCTTAATCCGAATTTTCTATGCGATGATTATGAACGGGAATATGAAAAGCATTCGGATAATATCGTTGAGGACTATATCGACAAGTGCCGTCTGGCACAGCAAAAGGCCTATGAATGCTTCCAGAATAATTTCTTTAGTGCAATCAACAGCAAAATCGAAAATGTCCGCATGCAGATTGACCGCTTGAACCGTTCTATACGCAAGCATAAATTCGGACGCTCCAGCTATGAATTTGTGTGTACCTGCAATGAGGACTATCGTGAGTATTACAATCTGATTACCAATAAGGAATTAAACGGTCATAATCTGTTGAATACAACGGTGTATGAGGAAAATGAGGAGCTGATTCATGAGCTGTTTGATAAGATTTCCTCCCTATCCTCCATGCAGGACCCAAAGAAATATCAGGAGCTTCAAAAAGAGGTGCAGCTGCTTTCCCGCTTTACCACCTATCTGAAGTTTGATATTCTGGAAAACGGCAATTCGCTGCGTGCCACGATCGGCTCCAGCTCCGGTGGAGAAACGCAGACCCCGTTTTATGTAGCCGTGCTGGTATCACTGTTTAGTGTATATGATGCAGGAAACGACGGTTTGCAGCTTGCCATCTTTGATGAAGCATTCGACAAAATGGATAACGAACGGATTGAGGAATGCATCTATCTGTTGAAATCCCTCGGTTTTCAGGCAATCATCGTAACTCCTACCGACAAGATATCCAATCTGAGCAAGGTTGCGGATGCGACGCTGATAGCGACAACGGACGAGAAAAACGGACAGCGGGTGTCCACTGTTCAGAAATGGAGTCAGAAAGAAACAAGAACACTTCCGGATATGGAAGGGATACAGGGGGAAGCATAGGAGTCGAAAAAGCCACTGGTAACATGATGGATTGATGAAAGGAAGCGAAACCCGACAGTACGCTGTGCTGACATGGGGTATCCGGCTTCCTTTTTTCGATACCGAAAAATAAAATGCAGACCACGCTACCGCAAGAGAACGCTTTATGGGATACAAAAAGGGTATGCTGTAAACAGTATCTGTTCTGTTCATAAGCAATGAAAGCCTATGGAATACAACACATTGGCAGGCACAGCTTACTTTAATATAGTATAATAAAACCAGAAAGGAAGGTACCTGTATGTATCAAAATTATGATCATGTTTGCTGTCCATCCTGCGGAAGCAGGAATCTGCGCATTATTGAGGAGCGAAGCAAGGAAAGCTATAATCTGCCAAGTGGCATTCTGGGGGCTATCTGCTTTGGCCCGATCGGGATGCTGTGCGGACTGTGCTGTGCCGATGGTGAACGCAGAAGGACCATCTGCATCTGCAATGACTGCGGTACCAGATTTAATCGATGAATCCGGATCGCATCTGGCTTTCTCTGATGCATCTGTTTTCCCATTCTTGTCATCAGAAAGCAGAACGCAGCTTCTTTATCCATGGTTATCAGTGTCCCGTATGTGCAAGATGCAGCGGACTGTATATCGGCTATGGCTTTGGCATACTGCTGTGGATGCGTTCCATAACGCTGCCGCTTGCGGTTTATGGTCTGTTTATGCTATGTATGCTGAGCGACTGGGGACTTCAGGCGGCAGATATACTTCCATCTACGAATGCGCGAAGATTTTTGACCGGGTTGCTATGCGGTATCGCAGTAATTGGTATTCTTCATGTACTGCTGCAGGCTGTTTTTTGAAAATTGTATATGATGATTGTGCAGACGGAAATAAAATCAAAAAGTTGATCGTATAGAAGGAAAGGAGTGGTAATATGCAAAAGAAACAGGAGGATCTGCGTACAAAGAAGCGCTCGGATATCCGGCTGATGCTGGGAGGCTGGTATTATACGTGGTGCAGATATCTTGCATGGCATACAACAAAACGGCAGTTTGCCAGCGAACATGGACAAAAGAACTATCCCTATGTCTGCTTTCAGCATAAAAGTCTGCTGAAGCGGAATCTGACAAAGGAAGAGGAAGTTTATCAGGAGAATAAAATCATGAACCTTCGCCTTGCGGTGGAGAAGTTGGACGGTATCATCGTCTATCCGCAGGAAACGCTGAGCTATTGGAAAACGATAGGGAAGCCGACGGCTTCCAAAGGCTATAGGGAAGGCATGATGCTAAAGGAGGGAACGATTGTATACGGCATCGGAGGCGGGCTGTGCCAGCTGTCCAATCTGCTGTTCTGGATTACGATACATACACCGCTGGAGGTTGTGGAGCGTCACCGTCATGGATATGATGTATTTCCGGATGCCAATCGTACACAGCCCTTCGGCAGTGGGGCTACCTGCTTTTATCCCTATGGTGATCTGATGATCGTCAACCCGACCCAACAGCCCTTTCAGCTGCGGCTTCATGTGGGAAAGACTCATCTGCATGGAGAATGGAGGATGCTGCATCCCCTGCAGGTACGCTATGACATTGTCGAGCGCAATCATGAAATGCGGCGGGAATGGTGGGGTGGCTACAGCCGTCATAATCAGCTCTATCGTTTAACGCTGTCTCAGGAGGGGACGCTTCTGGAGGAGCAGCTGGTTGCTGAAAACCACGCAATGATGATGTATCAGCCGCTGCTGGATGCGTCGGTAAAGGATGGGCAAAGCTGCTGATATGAAACACTTTGACGATGATATGAGAAGAAATGTTCGATGTTAATTGCAAAGGAGGAGACTATATGAAGGATTTCTGTGAGGCTTTACAAAGCGGTAAAAGAAGTGCAGTGATTCCTGAGGAGGATGATTACTTTGGAAAGCTGATCGGCAGCTGGCGCATTGCGTATAAGGATAATGCAACAGGCACAGTACGAAAAGGAGAATGGCATTTTTCAAGGGTGCTGGAAGGAATGGCAGTACAGGATGTGATTGTATTACCGGGCTTTGAATATGGAACGACACTGCGCATATACAATCCAGATACTCGGGCATGGGAAATCGCCTATGGCTACACGGGGAGAATCATGCACTTTGAAGCAAGAAAACAAAAGAACAGGATCATTCTGACCAATCGGGAAGATGAGCATAGAAAATGGGTGTTTGCTGAGATTGCAGACAATCACTTCCACTGGCAGGACATAATGGTAAAGGCGGATGGAGAGTGGCAGGTCAATTATGATCTGTATGCCGAAAGGCTGTAAGGGTCTTTGTATACACTGACTAAGCCTGAAAACGCAGTCACGGACAATACAAACAGGACCTGTGGGCTAGAAAGCGTGCAGCAGCTTGCGCGTATATATAAAGAAGGCTCGGCGTTACAATACATGTCTATAAATTAGTCACAAAAGGAGAAAACGAATGGAACAGTATATGTATATGATGATGCTTGAAAAAAGCAAAACCTATAACAGAATGACGAAAAAGGCAGTCATTGCGCATGTGGAAAACATCAAAAGACTGGATGATGCGGGGAAATTGGAAATCTGCGGTGTGTTTAAGGGATATCCGGGAATGGCAGGTATGTATATTCTGAAAACGGACAGTCGTGAGGAAGCGGAAGCGCTATGCAAACAGGAACCACTGGTGGTCCAAGGCTATGCCACCTATAAGCTGGTTACTCTGCAAATAGCGAATCGTGATAATAATTATCTGTTATGATCACAGAATAGGTATGTGTGAAATGTTACAAGCGGTGTATCCTACCAGAGGATAACATTGATAGTGCTATCCTTCATAAGGAAAAAGAAAGGACCAGATACATCGAAAATCGGTGAATTTGATCCTTTTTATCAGGGGGCAAGTATCCTCAAGTGAAAAGCCTTCAAGCAGTACGTTATGTAACGTAATTACAGGCTTCATGATATGCTGTAAAGGACTGCTGCATGGCAGAAAATCAAGCCGAACAAAGCTGCATCTTATTATAAACGAGCGAAATATAACAAAGAAAGCTTGCAGTATTACAAATATGAAAGGTGAATGTAAGAGACATCCATGGCACACTTTTGTGAAATTTCCTATAATTTCTGTAGAGATGAGGTGCTGCTATGAAATTTTCAAAATTGGCTTTACGGAATGTAAAGAAAAGCTATAAGGATTATTTTGTCTACTTTATGACACTGATGTTTTCCGTGTGTCTGTTTTACACCTTCAATTCCTTTTCCTCTCAGGAGCAGGTATTGAATCTGAGTACGTCCCAGTCAACCGTATTAAAGACGGTCGGACAATTTATGAATGTACTATCTGTGTTTGTTGCGATTGTACTGGCGTTCCTGATCCTGTATGCCAATAATTTTCTGATTCGCAGAAGGAAACAGGAGTTTGGAATTTACATGCTGCTGGGAATGCCGAAACGCGATATTTCCAGAATCCTTGTATATGAGACAATGGCAGTCGGATTTCTTTCCCTGCTGAGTGGTTTGTTGCTGGGCGGGCTTTGTTCCCAGCTGCTGGGAGTCTTCAGTGCCGGGATGCTGCAGGTATCGATGAGCTTTCGTTTGATGTTTTCCATACCGAGTGCGATTACAACGATTGTATCCTTTACGGTGATATTCGTCATCATCATGCTGTTAAATACCAGAGTGATCGCAAAGGTGAAGCTGATTGACCTGCTGCAGTCGAAAAAGAAAATGGAAAAAGCAAGAATACGCAGACCCTGGGTATCTGTGCTTGTCCTGTTGATTTCTCTGACACTGCTTGGGACTGCCTACTATCTGGCAACTTCTTCGCTGCAGACATTTGCAGTCATGCTTGTACCGATCCTGATGATTGGCGGTATCGGTACAATCCTGTTCTTCATGTCTCTGTCAGGCTTCCTGTTACAATTTATCCGTTTCAGTAAACGAACCTATTATCGCAATCTGCATATGGTCGTGCTGCGGCAAATCAATGCGAAAATCAGCTCGGCAAGTACCTCTATGGGAATTGTCTGCCTCATGCTGCTGCTTGCTATCGGTGCACTGTCCTGCGGCTTTTCTCTGCAACACAGCCTGGTCGACAGTGTGGATCAGACGACACCGTATATGTATACGTACATGCAGGATGAAAATATAAGCGAAAAGGATATGAAGCAGCTGCTGTCGCTGCAGGAGGTTAAACGCTGGAACAAGGTGAATGTGTATACCGAAAAGGAAACATTAAAAACAATTCTACCGCTTATGGAAGGCTATGATACGGATAAGCTGTATGCCGGTGCACCCTTGGAATATATCTCACTGAGCGAGTACAATACAGCGATGGAAGCACAGGGAAATAAGCCTGTATCCATCGATAGCAGGGAAGCTTTTTTCATCAGTGCAAAGGATGATATTCTGGATGCTCTTACAACTGCGGGCGAGGAGCATAAACTGATAGCTGTCTATGGTCAAAAGCTCAAGCTGGTGAACGCTCAGAAAACCTCCAGCTTTCTCTGCACCAGCCCTATGCCGGAAATCATGCTGGCCTTGGTTGTGCCGGATGCGATTGTTCAATCCCAGGCTATCGACAGAACCTATTGGAATATCGATCTTGCCAGTGAAGCACAGACTTCGGCATATCAAACAAGGGTCGAGAAGAATTTCACGGACTATGCAAAGCAGACGGGAATGCAGGATTACCGATATTCGGGAACCACACGGGACGAGGTCAGGGAAAGCTCTCTGGGCTCCGGCATGCTCTTTGTTTACATCGGACTGTATCTGGGCATCGTATTTCTGGTTTCCAGTGCAGCAGTTCTGGCATTGCAGCAGCTGAGTGATGCGGACGACAGCAAGTCCAACTACGATATTCTGCGCAAAATCGGAACACCGCAAAGGATGATCGATCATTCCATTCTGGGGCAGATCGCTATATATTTCATGCTGCCGCTCAGTCTTGCCATTGTGCATGCCATGGTGGGTGTACCAGTGGTATCTGGTGCCTTCTCCTTTCTGTTCGGTCTGCAAAATATGTGGAAAACAAATTTAATGACAGCCGGCGTCGTTCTGCTGATTTACGGAACATATTTCCTGATTACGTATTACGGATATCGAATGGCGGTGCAAGGCCCAAAGCATAAACAGAAGAAGCTTTCAGATTAACAGGGCTTGTGCAAGGCTTTCAATCAATGTTCCCTGATGCTTATCTGCTTTCTAAGTATAGTAGGGGAATGCGTTCTGATGATATCCATGTTTACTTAAAAAATCCTGCGCAGCTGTGTATTTCCTTGTTGGCGGTATACAGCTGTAAAGCCTCATAATACATGCCGCATATTTCACTGACAGTAACACGATAGTTGCCACGGTCTGCTTGCTTGTACCTCAGTTGTGAGATGCAGGATGCAAAGTGAGATAAAGCTGAAGGATAACAGGGATCAATTTCATTTGAAGCGATGGAATTATCCCTTTTTTACGTGCTGCTTCTAGCGTACCCAAACGTGTATGAGCTTTCAGGCAGTGTATGCCTTTAACGTATTCCAAGGCGGTGTTTCCTAAAGAAAACATTATGAGATATACTGGGAAATCTCAGTTTGCAATGCAAAAGCATAAAAAAGCAGATGATTTTTTGGAAATACCATCTGTACTATGAAGTTTACATAAGACGATTTCCACGTTGTCTTAAATGGAATACGTAAATAGCATAGGAACAGGGAATAAAAATGGAAAGGCTTCATCATGAGGTTTTTTTATTTTATGTATAAAAGGGTCCCTATGCGAGTCTTTTTATTTATAAGATAATCTGTAGTAATTGAGATAATTATATAAATGGATTGCTTTATGTATGAGGCAGCAATTCCATGTGTATCACACAACGGGGATTGCAGCGAATGGAATGCCACTGTTTTATGGAATCATGCTATGCATGGGTGAACAGTCTTCTGCTTTATTTATTTCCAGAAGGAAGCAGTCCGCAAACAAAGAGGATGATGCAAATTGCCCCAGCTGCCTGAAAAAGAATACTGCTGATGCCTGCATCCGATGAACAGATCCCTTCAGCTATAAAAACCCCATACAGTTACAGATAGGATGAACTGCCATATCGTGCATCGTGTAAATTCAGGTATAGGTATGACAAACTGCCTTCATGGTACTGCCTGAGAAAATTCCGTGTGAAGATTTATTGACAGAAATTCGTTCCAGAGGTATAGTTAGGTAGCTAATAATTAGGATGCTAATTATGGAGGTGGCACTATGAAAACAGCATTTCACTTTATGATGTTTAAAACCTTTCACGCACAGAGAAACAGAATCCGTCAGAATATGCAGGAATTCGGATTATCTCCGGGACAGCCAAAGGTTTTGCGCTATGTGGCAGCGAATCGCAACTGCATGCTGAAGGAAATCGCAGCAGCCTGTGATGTGGAGTGTGCAACGGTTTCCCGGATTCTCAATAATCTGGAGGAACAGAACATGCTGAAGCGTCACGTGGTGGAAACCAATAAGCGGGCTTTATCCATGCAAATTCTGCCAAAGGGAGAACAGGCACTGGCAGCCTGGGAAACACATTGCCGTCAGGTGGAAGCCGAGTCCTTACAGGGCTTCAGTGAACAGGAAAAGGAACAATTCCGGGAATATCTGGGAAGAATGTATCATAATCTGACTGGAAAACAGCTGGATTGATTATGAAAGAATTGTAAGTGAGGAGGAAAACAGATGTTGAAACGAATGTGGCCCTATATGAGCCGATATAAAAAATATCTGGCGATCAGCTGCTTCTGTGTAGTGGCGGAAACAGTGTTTGAATTGATTATACCGATTATCATGGCAGATATCATTGATATCGGTGTTGCGAATGCAGATAAGGATTACATCCTTATAAAGGGAGCGCAGATGATAGCCTGTGCTTTGATTGCTCTTGTGCTCGGAATCCTATATGCCCGTTATGCCGCAACTGCCGGACAGGGCTTTGGCGCAGAGCTGAGAAAGGATGAATTTGCGAAGGTGCAGAGCTTTTCCTTTGCGAATACGGATCACTTTTCCACATCCTCGCTGATTACCAGACTGACGAGTGATGTGACGATTTTACAGACTGCTATCAGCAACGGAGTTCGTCCCATCGTGCGCTCTCCTGTTATGCTGCTGACCGCACTGGTGCTGACCTTTACGATCAATGCGCAGCTTGCCATCGTCTTTTTGATTGCGATTCCCGTCTTAGGGATAGCTTTGTTTGTAATTGTGCGAAGGGTGGGACCGCTGTATCGCCTGATGCAGGCATCCATAGATAAAGTGAACACCATCGTACAGGAAAATCTGAATGCGATTCGCGTTGTTAAATCCTACGTTCGCGGAACCTATGAAGAAGAGAAATTTGAAGAGGTCAATAACAATCTGCGCTCTGCAAGTGAGCGGGCATTTCGCACCTCTGTATGGAATCTGCCACTGTTTCAGCTTGTTATGTATACAACGGTTGTCTGTATCATCTGGTTCGGCGGGAACATGATTTTCGCTGATACGATGAAGGTGGGAGAGCTGACCGGATTTCTGAGCTATGTATTGCAGATTCTGAATTCTCTGATGATGATCAGCAATGTTTTCTTGATGCTGACAAGATCCATTGCCAGCGGTGAACGTATCCTTGAGGTGCTGGATGAGGAAGTGGATATCCGTGATCTGCCGCAGGCGGAGGCATCCGTGAGCTGCGGGGATATCGAATTTGATCATGTATATTTCAAATACAAGGAGGAGGCAGAGGAATTCGTTCTGAGTGATATAACACTGCATATTGAAAAAGGCAGCACGGTTGGAATCCTGGGAGGTACCGGTTCTGCCAAAACCACACTGGTACAGCTGATTCCAAGACTTTATGATGTCAGCGATGGTGAAATCCGTATTGATGGAAGGAATGTACGCGAGTATCCGGTAGAACATCTGCGTGATGCTGTGGGAATGGTGTTGCAGAAGAATACGCTGTTTAGCGGAACAATACGTGAAAATCTGTTATGGGGAGACGCACATGCAAGTGATGCAGATATTGCATGGGCATGCCATATCGCGTGTGTGGATGAATTTATCAGCAGCTTTCCAAAGGGCTATGATACTGATCTTGGACAGGGAGGCGTCAATGTGTCCGGTGGTCAGAAGCAGCGTCTTTGTATTGCGCGGGCATTGCTGAAGCGTCCTAGGGTGCTGATCTTTGATGATTCCACCAGTGCTGTTGATACCGCCACGGAGGCGAGTATCCGTGAAGGACTGGCATCCCTGACGGATACGACAAAAATCATAATCGCACAGCGTGTTACCTCTGTTCAGCATGCTGATCAGATCGTTATTCTGGACGATGGAAAAATACATGCTATCGGTACGCATGACACCCTGCTTGCGTCGGATCCGATTTATCAGGATATTTACTATTCCCAACAGGAAGGAGCTGGTTTATAATGGCAAGACAGATTACAGGTAAAAAGCCGAAGGATATGAAGAAGACCATACGCACCTTTCTGCGTTATCTGGGAAATCATAAGTTTGCGCTGCTGCTTGTCGGTGTACTGGTCATTGCCAGTGCAGGAGCGAACCTGTACGGCACCTATCTGCTGAATCCGATCATTGATAATTACATTCTTCCGCATGACTATGACGGGCTGGTGCGTGCAGTCCTGTTCATGGGGCTTATGTATGCAGGAGGCGTTCTTTGTACAGCGGTATACAAGCAGCTGATGACACATACGGCGCAAAGCATCGTTAAGGAAATTCGGAAGGATTTGTTTTCCAAGATGCAAAAGCTCCCTCTTCGCTTCTTTGATACCAATACACACGGAGATGTCATGAGTCATTTCACCAATGATCTTGATACGGTACAGGATGCCTTGAATAACTGCTTTGATAATCTAATCCAAAGCTTTGTGATGATTACAGGAACACTGCTTGCCATCTTCCTGCTGAATTGGAAGCTATCGCTGATCGTGATGTTTTTCATGATTATCATGTATCTGATGATCCAATATTTCAGTAAAAAGAGCAAATATTATTTTTCTCATCAACAGGCCGCCATGGGAAAGCTGAACGGGTTTATTGAGGAGATGGTTGACGGTGTCAAGGTGGTTAAGGTGTTTAACCACGAACAGAAAAATTATGAGGAATTTGAACGTCGGAATGAACGTCTGCGCAAGGCGAGTACAGAAGCCTTGACCTATTCCGGCAGAACGATTCCAACCGTTGTCAGTATTTCTTATTTTAACTATGCCATTGTCGCATGTATCGGTGGATTCTTTGCGATTGGAGGAGAAATCGGACTAGGAGCACTTGCTTCCTATCTGGTGTATGTACGCCAAACAGCGATGCCCATCAATCAGTTTACCCAGCAGCTGAATTTCATATTGGCCGCAATGGCCGGTGCGGAGCGCATCTTTGATATGATGGAGGAATGCGAAGAGGTGGATGAAGGACGTGTTACACTGACCCGTGTTCGGAAGCTGGAAACCGGCAGCTTGCAGGAATGTCAGGAATATACCGGGCATTGGGCATGGCGGCATCCGCATGAGGATGGCAGTGTGGAGCTGGTGGAGCTGCGTGGGGATGTGCGCTTTCATGATGTTGTCTTCGGCTATGAGCCGGGGGTTACGATATTAAAGAAAATCAATTTATATGCAAAGCCGGGACAGAAGATTGCTTTTGTAGGTAGCACCGGTGCAGGAAAAACGACAATCACCAATCTGATCAATCGGTTTTACGATATTGAAAGCGGCAGCATTACCTATGACGGTATTGATGTTAAGCTGATTCACAAGGATGATCTGCGCCGTTCTATATCCATTGTTTTGCAGGATACGCACCTGTTCACCGGTACAATAGCGGATAATATTCGTTATGGCAATCTGCATGCGGATATGGATGATGTGATCAATGCGGCAAAGCTTGCCAATGCACACAGCTTTATCAAACGTCTTCCAAACGGCTATGATACGATGCTGAGCGGGGATGGCGCAAATCTTTCTCAGGGACAGCGGCAGCTGCTTGCTATCGCTAGAGCGGCAATCGCAAATCCACCGGTGCTGATTCTGGATGAGGCAACCAGCTCAATCGATACACGTACCGAGAAGCTGATTGAAAAGGGAATGGATCGTCTAATGGAAAATCGAACGGTTTTTGTGATTGCGCACCGCCTTTCTACGGTACGTAATTCCAATGCGATTATGGTGCTGGATCACGGAGAAATCATAGAGCGTGGAAGTCACGATGAGCTGCTGGAGGACAAAGGAAGATATTATCAGCTGTACACGGGACAGTTTGAATTGGATTGAGAAAGGATGGAATGGTATCTCATGAAAAAGGGGATACCTTTTCTATTGGAAACGTGTAATAGGGAAGAAAGAGAAGTATAGTGCTGAAGTGAAAAGTTAAATTCCACTTTCAAAAGGCGAATAAAAAATGTGGAACTTTCTTCTACAGAAGTCTATACAGAGCATAAATATAGCGTTAGAAAGGGTTTCAAATAGGTAGAAGTAAGTA
>NZ_JANGCA010000220.1:0-360 GCF_024463855.1 Clostridium sp. DFI.1.208
AAACATACTATTCTCTTTAGGTATCAAAGATATATGTCAGCAGATAACTGATCGTCATAAATTCCAGTTTGACTTGACTTCTATTGTCAGCGACCTTGTCAATACCAGAATCATTTATCCCGGCTCTGAGCGTTCCTCTTTTAAAGATGCACATCATTTCTTAGATGTCCCTCAATATCAGCTGGAAGATGTCTATCGTTCTCTTCCTGTCCTTGCGGATGAGCGTTACTTTGTCGAGAAGGAATTATACCTCAACAGCTCATCTATGTTTGAACGCAATAACAGTGTTCTTTTCTACGATTGTACGAATTTCTATTTTGAAATCGAGGAAGAAAATGATTTTCTTAAATATGGGAAGTC
>NZ_JANGCA010000221.1:0-357 GCF_024463855.1 Clostridium sp. DFI.1.208
AGTTTTCTTTGAGAGAACTCGAAAAACAAATCGAAAAGGACTTTCAGTTCAGCCGATTCATCGTCTGTGCAGATGCTGGATTGAATGGCTGGGAAAACAAGGTATATAATGATAAAAAAGCCCATGGGGCCTATATCGTTACGCAACCGATAAAGAAATTGAAAAAGAAGCTCAAAGATTGGGCAACGGATCCTGAAGGTTGGAGACTCCTTGGTCACAACAAGGTATTTAACATCGACGAAGTAGATGATGCGATAGTGATCGATGGTGTAGAATATCGTACAGATACTCTTATCTTCTATAAAGATAGATGGGAAAAGGATACAAAGAAAACAGAGCAATCAAAGCAGAAATACA
>NZ_JANGCA010000222.1:0-353 GCF_024463855.1 Clostridium sp. DFI.1.208
CCTATCCACTGACACTGGGGGAGTATCTGCAGGATACGAGCATCACCGTATTGGGGAAGAAGCTGAAAAACAAAGAAAGCTTCTATCTGTATCATGCCAGAGAGGATCGCTACAATGCTTCCTTTTCCAAGAAGCTGCGAGCATATAGCGACAAAGAAAAGACGAAGGTGTTCGTATTGAATACCTCCCGGATCATACAGCCGGAGGGGGACAAGGAGAAGAAGGCGATGGATGAGGGGATGAGCATCATCAATGAGACGATGAGCCTCAGCCTTTCTCCAAGCGTTTACTATATCAAGGATGGCGAAGTCAGAGCAGTATTGAAGGACAATGCAACAGAGAAGGAGATAGCC
>NZ_JANGCA010000223.1:0-352 GCF_024463855.1 Clostridium sp. DFI.1.208
TTCAGGACATTCAATAACGTAAGATTACTGACTATATTACCGACAGGAGTAAAGGGATTAGATTCAAAAAAAGTTTTACCGCAAACAGTACAGACATAGCGTCTTGCACGATAATGGATAATACAAGGGTTATGGTTAAGAGCAGAATGTTTAATAGACTTAATCTTATAATCTTTTACATGTGAAGTGCAACAAGAGCAAGCGGGACAGGGTAGCTGCTTGGGTACAAGGGTAACATTGATAACTAATGTGCCATCTTCATCACGATATGATGACGAGGATAAGATATCCTCTTGAGGAATGTTTAATAATTCTGATATAATATCCATAGTGGAAAACCACTCCTTTCGTT
>NZ_JANGCA010000224.1:0-349 GCF_024463855.1 Clostridium sp. DFI.1.208
TCGTTGGAAAGAATGTAGAAGACGCGTCTATCCCCTCTGCAGTCATACGGTATGACATCCTGTTTGAGGCAACACTGCCAAATACAGGAAACACGAAGAAAGAAGAGATCGGTGTCATCATAAATCTTGAGGCACAGAATGAAACAGCGCGTCTGTCATATCCGTTATTGAGCAGAGCGATTTATTACTGCAGCAGGATCTTGGGAAAACAAAAGAACGCAACGGATGGATTCCAGCATTCTAATTTCGGAGATATGAAAAAAGTATACTCGATATGGTTGTGTTTCCATCATCCAAAGGACATGGACAACGTGATCAACCGATACAGCATGCAGGAAAGCAGCATGAT
>NZ_JANGCA010000225.1:0-349 GCF_024463855.1 Clostridium sp. DFI.1.208
ATATCATTTTTGGCATAATAAATGGCAGAAACGTCGACTATTTTTGGGTTTATGAAGTACGTTTCTGCCACAGATATTCTATCAGATTTTAAAAAGACTGTCGACAGTCACTTTGTCAACAGTCTGATATCTAATTCTATAGTAATTAGATATATTTTTTTTGCGCATGTTTTTGCCTCTGGTGGAAGCGATTTCAAAATTTTGGCTTTTGTGGTATTATATTCCCGTCTTTGACAGTTTAAGAAAAAAATAACTCAAGAAAACCCTTTAGTTAAGGGTTAATCTTGAGTTTTTGGTTTTGCAGGTGAATATAGTAATTGATTTGCAACCTTAGACTGATGAATGATAC
>NZ_JANGCA010000226.1:0-348 GCF_024463855.1 Clostridium sp. DFI.1.208
GTTTTGAATTCTGCGAATTTGTAGAGGAATTCACACAGATGAGAGATGCTATGCACTCTATATGTGCAACTGGTATTCTCGTCCTGTTGCCTGATCTCCAGCGCTCCGCAGTGGTCTGGATCGAGCAAATACAGACCATCAAAAATTCTTGTCACCTCTGCTTTGCTTTGCATGAGTCCTTTCGCAGTCGCCATCCATTCCCGTGCTACCTCTTCAAAGATTCCATATTCATATTCGATAAATAGCATCGTGTTACCTCCCTGCAGGATCTCTCCGGTAATGTCATCTCTATCGATCTCTTCATATGCAGGGCGTAAGATCTTTTCTATTCGATGTCTATCGATATGA
>NZ_JANGCA010000227.1:0-346 GCF_024463855.1 Clostridium sp. DFI.1.208
GATCGTGATCTTCCCCTTTTTCAGGGTGGACGGGAATGGGATCGCCTCACTCAACGCCATGGCAGCTTCTTTATTCTTCGTATTCTTGACATCTGTCGTTTTGAAGTCGATGAACGGTGAAGGAGCCTTTTCCTCACTCACGACAGCCGTACTGTGACGGTATTCCTTCGTTTCAGCGATCCTTGCGTGCAGATAATAGAAGGTCGTCCTGTCCAGATTGGTGAATTCATGTTGTCCGGCATGTTCCCCTTCTGTGAGCTTTGTCAGCGTATCCCAATCCCCGCTATCCGCAAGAGGTGAGGTCGAAGAGGTACTGAGATAGTATTCATAGCCGTCCTGAACCTCC
>NZ_JANGCA010000228.1:0-346 GCF_024463855.1 Clostridium sp. DFI.1.208
TATATTTTACCGTTTTTTTCGTTTCGTGAAAAATGAAAAATTTTCATAGATTTTTCCATTCCCGCCTGTCGAAAAGCAAAGCCCATTGACAGCAGAGACGTGCAGTTGTAAAATATGTAAATCACATATAATAAGGAAAGGAACGGAAGTTTTACACTTAAAAAAGTTGAAAGTTTAAAATATGGCTTAAATAAGCTATTTTTTTGTCAAATTTATTTAATTTTATATTCGTACTTTAAGGTACTTTATGGTATAATATACATAGGCAGGTGATTCCTATGAGCAAGCGTATTAAAGTTACAAAATCCAAGAACTCTGAATCCTTCTATATCATCGATGATTTTAC
>NZ_JANGCA010000229.1:0-345 GCF_024463855.1 Clostridium sp. DFI.1.208
TCTTTTTTATCTAAATGATTATTGTTCATGGTATAGATGGTATAAACTAGGCAAAATGATGATTCACCATAAAGACGGGTGTTGACGATCCACATATCATAAGTACATACCATTTTTTTAAAATAAAGATCACACCGATTCATTAAAGAGTATACAAGATAAAGTAGATCACGTTCCTTACGTGTTTTTAAATAATCGTCTAACTGATTCTTTGAATGACCAGACCATAAGAATCCTTGTTTCATCGTTTCTGAACAGAAACCTTGTTTTAGCTCTTCGATCGAGATCACTTCTTGCTTTTCCATTTACATTTCCTCCTATGCGGTCCTTCCGCTCTCTTGGTAA
>NZ_JANGCA010000023.1:0-76210 GCF_024463855.1 Clostridium sp. DFI.1.208
CTTTTCTCGGCATATAAAAACAGATGACTCTAAGGATTTCTAGTCCCTTTATCATCTGTTTTCTTTTTTACCCACTCATTAGTTTAAAGCGCTATTTTACAAAACCACTCTCTAGTTTACATTACCCTTATTCATATACGTAATCAGAAAGCTTTTTTGCTTTGGCACTAGCATTCATAATAATACCAAACGCAATCAGATATGATAACAGTGATGAACCACCATACGATATCATAGGAAGCGTGATTCCTGTAATCGGCAGTAAGCCGATAATCATACCGATATTTTGTATCTGTTGGTACAGCAGCATACCCAGAATACCAAGAATGAAATACTTTTCAAACATATTCTTTGACATACTGGCAATACGGCATAAATGGATATCAAGACCAAGACATAATACAACGATAAATAAGGTTCCAATCAGACCCCAGCTTTGCCCGATAACAGCAAAGATAAAGTCAGTCTGTGCTTCCGGTATGGATACCAGCTCAATTCCCATACCATGACCTGTAAGGCCGGCCGAGCCAAGAGCAAGCAAGGCCATATACAGCTGATGCCCCTCCCCATTGATATCCGTTTCCGGATTCAGCCATGCGGTAATACGCTTTAAACGATAGCCGTTTTCACCACCGATCAGCTCATTCAGAACATTGAAATGGTAGTAGTACATATAGAAGAACAATACAAGGACAATGACAATCAAGATTCCGATGATGACAAACCACTGTTTCTTAATACCGGAACAAACAATCATCGCTATCAGAGAAATAGCGATAATCAATACCACACCGGTATCAGGCTGTGCCAGAATCAGGATGATGGGTGGAAATGCCCATTTTGCGACATTTAGAAACAAAGAGAAATCCATTTCATAGGACTCTGTGATTTTGTTATTGTTATGCTCGTCAATCACTCCGGCAGTAATCAGAATTAAAACGATTTTCATAAACTCACTGGGCTGGAAGGAACCAAACGGTCCCATCTTAAACCAGGATGTCGCACCATTTGTTGTGATAATCATCCCCAGCAGACTGCCACCTGTCAACATATGGTATACCTTGCCAATTAGCAGTACAACCAGACATACCATAAGAAACCAGTATCCTATTTTCGCAAACTGCAGCATAGAATCATTACCGAGATACATAATCACTCCAATTGCAATCGATCCGATGATAAACCACATTGCCTGCTTCATCATATAGTCAATACCGGCAGTCTGACCGATAATACCAAAAGCAGAATAGATGGACAGAAGGCTCATACCAATCATTAAAATCAAATATGTAACTAAAACAAAATCGAACTTATCCGGACTCTTTGCCCTGGATAATCCTACTTTCATTTGCATCACTCCAGACAAAAACCTTTTTGAAGCAAGGTTGTACTTATTATAACACGGTTTATATTTCTTATGTTGCAGCACGGTCAATTATTTTCTGAATTTCTATTAAGAATTGAGAAAATTCATACACGGAATGCTGTGATGATGGAATGAAAAAACAAAAGCATATAGGATTATACCCGATGGTCATGTTATAATAATAAGCAGTGAGTGGAGTTGATAAGATGACAAAAAAAGCTACCTATACACCGATGATGAAGCATTATCTCGAATTGAAGAAGCAGCATGAGGATGCTATCATATTTTATCGTCTTGGTGATTTTTATGAAATGTTTTTTGAAGATGCAAGAACTGCATCCAGTGAGCTTGATCTGGTACTGACAGGAAGGAATGCGGGTGTTGAGGAACGGGTACCGATGTGTGGAATCCCACATCATGCCGCAAAGGGATATATACAGCGTTTGATTCAAAAGGGATATAAAGTCGCAATCGTTGAACAGCTGGAGGATCCTGCACTGGCAAAGGGACTGGTGAAACGAGATGTCATTAAAATCGTTACACCGGGAACCATCATGGATGAGGTAAGTGATGAAAAGACAACCGTTTATATTGCTTCTCTGCATGACTTTCAATTCGGTCTTGCCGTCATACTTTGTGAAATGACAACCGGAGAGCTGCGTGCCCAGCTGATCGATAAGCATGTTATGGCGATACAAAAGGTCTTGTTGGGAAATAATGTCCGTGAAATTGTAATACAGGAGAAGTTTGATAAGAAAATTGTGAAGATGATAGAAGAACTGCAGACGATCACCGTTTCCTATCATAATGACAATGCATTAAAAGAGGAATATCGGCATTTGCTGAATGGGATTGAAGATGATCGTGTGGAAACAGCCTTCGGTGTTCTTACCAATTACCTGGATGAAACACAGAAGCGTAATATGGCGCATTTAAATGCTGTTGAAATGGTATACGAACATGATTTTCTTCAGATGGATTTTTCAACGAAACAGAATCTGGAGCTGACTTCCAGTCTGCGCAGCAATTCACGTTCACAGACATTGTGGAGCTTTCTTGATAAATGCCGAAGCTCTATGGGCTCTCGTTTATTGAAAAAATGGATTGAGTATCCACTGGTTGATACCGCTATGATCAACCGACGTCTGGATGCGATTGAATATTTGAATGATAACTTCATTACAAAGGATGAGCTGCGCGAGCATCTTGGCTTTGTTTATGATTTGGAGCGATTGAGTGCCAGAGTAGCTTATGGCTCCGCAAATCCGCGGGATATTCTGCGACTTGTTAAAACACTGGAGCATACACCGCAGATTTTTGAATTGTTTCATAACTGCAGCGCCTATGAGGAATTTCAAACGATTGATCCATGCCGTGAGCTGTATGATATGATTGAAGGTGCTATTATCGATAATCCGCCACTAACACTTAAGGATGGCGGTGTGTTCGTGGAGGGCTATAATGAAGAGCTTGATCAGGTGCGCGAAATCGGTAAAAACGGGAAGAACTGGATTCTTGAGCTTGAAAATAAGGAGCGGGAAAGAACCGGTGTGAAGTCCCTGAAAATTGGATACAACCGTGTATTCGGATACTATATTGAGGTTACAAAAACAAATCTGACTTCCATAAAGGATGAATTTGGTTATGTCAGAAAGCAGACACTGACAAACGCAGAACGCTTTGTAACGCAGGAGCTGAAGGAAAAAGAGGATGCCATTGTACATGCGCAGGAGAGAAGTATCCGTTTGGAAGCAGAGCTATTCAATCATCTTCTGAATCAGATTAAGGTATATCTTCCAAAGCTGCATGACCTTTCCAATGCATTGTCCACGATTGATGCATTATATGCACTTGCAGAGATTTCCAGTGAAAACGGATATACACGGCCACAGTTTCATACCGGTCATTCTATTCACATGAAGGAAGCCAGACATCCGATTCTGGATCGAATGATGAAAACAACACGATATGTTTCCAATGATCTGGATATGGCGGAAGGCAATGACATTCTGATGATCACCGGACCAAACATGGGTGGTAAATCCACGTATATGCGGCAGACAGTTCTTCTTGTCATCATGGCACAGATTGGCTGCTTTGTTCCTGCAAAGAAAGCGGAAATGCCGATTTTTGATCAGATATTCACACGCATTGGTGCAAGTGATGATATTATGTCCGGGCAGTCAACCTTTATGGTTGAAATGATCGAGGCGAATAATGCACTGCAAAATGCCACGGCAAATTCGCTTATACTGTTTGACGAGATTGGTCGCGGCACCTCTACGTATGACGGCATGGCACTGGCACAGGCAATGATTGAGTATATCATGCGAAATATCAAAGCGAAAACTTTATTCTCTACCCATTACCATGAGCTGACGGAAATGGCAGAAAAAAATGCAAGCATTCGCAACGTGCATGTGGATGTACATGAAGAGGATGACAAGGTAACGTTTTTATACCGCGTGCTGGATGGCAAGGCAGATAAATCCTACGGAATCAATGTCGCCCGTTTGGCGCATCTGCCTACCTCCGTGCTTGACCGTGCGAAGCAGATTCTGGACAATCTGGAGCTGCAGCCCAATATGGTAAAAGAGGTACAGGCACCACTCGTTATAGAAAAAGAAAATCCACAGCATGTACAGATAATCGATCAGGTCAAGCAGGTAGATGTGAATAAAATGACACCGATGGAAGCCATGCAGTTTCTGTATGAGCTAAAGGAAAAACTGTCATAAAAGATAACTCTGTAATCCCGGATTACAGGTTTTCTGTTTTATAAGAAAGAAGGTGTATTTATGGGTAAAATCAATCGACTGGACGAACATCTAAGCAATATGATTGCGGCTGGAGAGGTCGTGGAGCGTCCGCAGGGGATTGTAAAGGAATTAATTGAAAACTGTATCGATGCGCATGCATCAAACATAGAAATACAGATATCACAGGGAGGAATCGCAACCATCACGATTATAGATGATGGTGTCGGTATGGATCCTGAGGATGCCACACTGGCTTTTGAGCGGCACGCCACAAGTAAGCTGAAAGAGGTAAATGATCTCTGGAATATACATACCATGGGATTTCGTGGGGAGGCACTGCCTTCCATCGCATCTGTTTCTCATGTACTGCTGCGAACAAACGACGGCACAAGCTCTACCGAGGTGGAAATCAGCTATGGTAAGCTCATCAGTGCCAGACCATGCGGGACACCAAAGGGTACCATGATTGAAATTCAGAATCTGTTCCAAAAAACACCGGCACGCTTCAAGCATTTGAAAAGTCCGCAGTATGAATTCTCTCTTATCTCGGATGTTGTTCAGAAGTTTGCTCTTTCCCATCCGGAAATCGGATTCTGTTTATCTCATGATGGAAGAACCGTATTCAAAACAAAGGGAAGCGGTAATCTTTTGGAAGTGCTCATGCAGATTTATGGAAGAGATAGTGCGAAGAGTGCGATTTCTCTGGATGGAAGTGATCAGGATTATAAGATAAAAGGCTATATCATGCAGCCGCAGTTCAATCGTGCGACGAAATATTATATGCTGCTGTACATCAACGGACGTATGATTCGCAATTACCATTTGCAGAAGGCAATTCTGGATGCCTATTCACCCTATATGCCGAAGGACAGATATCCAATCGTTGTTATCGACTTACAAATGGACGCACAGCTGGTGGATGTCAATGTACATCCATCCAAATGGGAAATCCGTCTGTCTAAGGAAAAACAGCTGGAAAAGCTTCTTTATGAGACAATTCGTAAGGCACTGCAGGAGCAACTTGAGGTTCCTAGTGTTCATGTAAAAAAGGAAACGGTAAAAGAGAAGGTCGAAGAACAGGAGCTGCAGTTTACCTATGAGCGTGAGGATACCATTAAGAAGCTGCATGAGGAGGTAAACAACAGCTTTACGCATCCGGAAAAAATTGAAAAGCCATCTCTGGATATGGAGGAGCTGCGTAGAAAAATTGAAGCAGATAAAAATCAGAGAAAGGAAACAGCTGTTCCGATACAGCCCCTGACAAAGGAAATCATCCCTGAAGCTTGTGAAGAAGCAGCTCCCTACAAGCCGGAGGATACAAAACCGGTAGAGCTTGTGACAGAGGAAGCAGCTGCTGAGGTTCAGCAGGAAGACACTGCCACAGCAGAAGTGCTGAGCGCTGCTGATACAGAAGCTATTCCGCATACAGAAGCAATGCATGCGGATAGTCCTTTGGATGCAGCTGTTGCATTTAAGGAAATCAATCAGACAGAGGAGCTTGTTTATGAGAAAAAAGCAGAGGTGGAACAGCCACTGCCATTAAATCCAAGTCTTCCACAGCTGCGTGTGATTGGTCAGTTTCATAACTGCTATATATTGGCAGAAGGGGAAAAAGGCTTGTACATTATTGACCAGCATGCAGCACAGGAACGCTACCATTATGAAATTATCAGAAAGCAGATTTTAGCCGGTAATAACGACACACAGCCGCTGTTGCTGCCGATAACAATAGAATCTACGATTTCTGCTGTTTCTCAGGCAGAGGATCTGAATGCAGTGCTGGAACAGCTCGGTATCCATCTTGAGGTTTTTGGTGATCATACCTTCGTATGTCGTCAGCTGCCATTATGGATGAAGGATGTTGAGGAAGAGGCTTTTCTCTGTGATATGATTGATCTGTGGGAAAAGGATAAGGAAATCAGCTTAGATAAGCTGCGTAAGCATGCAATCGCAACCATGGCCTGTCACAGCTCCATACGCTTTAACCGCAGCTTGACACTGGATGAAATGAAACGCGTCATTGCGGATTTGGCACATTGTGAACAGCCGTTTCATTGTCCACATGGAAGACCGACGATGATTTGTATGGAGGATAAGGCATTATTTCATGAATTTGAGCGTGGATAGGAAGTAGGCCGGAAAAAGCCTGAAATCATAAGCATTTAGTAGCCTGCAGGTCATCTTTGCTTTATTGTAAGGAACGATAGACCTTGTGCACTTAGTATTATATGAGAGAACGGAGTTAATTATGGAAAAGGTATTGGTGATTGTCGGACCCACAGGCGTAGGAAAAACAAGCCTTAGTGTGGAGCTGGCAAAAGCCTGTCATGGAGAAATCATCAGCGGTGATTCCATGCAGGTTTATAAAGAAATGAGTATCGGAACAGCAAAAATTACAGAGGAAGAAATGCAGCGCGTTCCTCATTATCTGGTTGATTACTGTTCCTTTACAGAGGAATACAATGTTAAGCTTTTTCAGGAGAAGGCCAGAGAATACATAGCGGAGATTACATCTCATGGGCATCTTCCGATTATATGCGGAGGAACAGGATTGTATATAAAGTCCTGTCTGTATGATTATCAGTTTACCGATCAGCCGCAGGATACGGAATTTATGAAATTTCTGGCAGAGCGCAGTACGGATGAATTATGGGGGATGTTATCTGTCATTGATCCAAAAGCCTGCGGAAATCTGCATCCGCATAACCGACAGAGAATCATTCGTGCGCTTGCTATGGCGCATACAGGAGAGAAAAAAAGTGAAATCGTTGAAGCGCAGGAACACCGCCCTGTTTATGATGCCTTTATCATAGGGCTTACGATGGATCGTCAGCGCTTGTATGAGAGAATCAATGCAAGAGTCGATACCATGATGGAACAGGGGCTTTTACAGGAAATAGAACAGCTGCACACCATGCAGGAGGATGTCTGGAGCCTGCAGAGCTTTCAGGGAATCGGTTATAAGGAATGGAAAGCCTATATAGAGGATAAGGAGTCTGTTACATCCTGCGTAGAAAGTATTAAGAAAAATTCACGCAATTTTGCGAAGCGTCAGTATACCTGGTTTCGGAACCAGATGCCGGTACACTGGTATGATGTCGAAGAGGAAAATTATCGCAATCAGATTTTAGAAGCTGTCAAAGCATGGATGGAGAGCTGATATGGAAACATCTTTACAGAGAATGGAGCTTCTGATTGGAGAAGATAATCTAAATATTCTAAAGCATGCCACCGTCATGATTGTGGGAATCGGAGGTGTTGGCTCCTATGCCGCGGAAGCACTGGCAAGAAGTGGTGTCGGAACCCTGATTCTCGTTGACGGTGATACGGTTGCACCAAGCAATCTGAATCGTCAGATACATGCTGTTTATGCTACCATCGGTCGCTCGAAGACAGAGGTAATGAAGGAGCGAATCGAAGGCTATCGCAGGGACTGTACGATTATCTGCAAGGATATGTTTTAT
Organism: Clostridium sp. DFI.1.208; assembly: GCF_024463855.1. Lineage (NCBI taxonomy): Bacteria > Bacillati > Bacillota > Clostridia > Eubacteriales > Clostridiaceae > Clostridium > Clostridium sp. DFI.1.208. Next base: position 7,590 of record NZ_JANGCA010000023.1, read on the forward strand.
AAGGAAGAGGAAAATGCAGCCCTCTTTGATACACCGGTTGATTTTGTTATCGACGCGATTGATACAATGAGCAGTAAGCTTTCTTTAATCACGTACTGTCTGCAAAACAAGATTCCTTTTATCAGTAGTATGGGGATGGCAAACCGCCTTGATCCGACAAAGGTTGCGTGCTGTGAGCTTATGAAAACAAGCTATGATCCGGTTGCGAAAATAATGCGCAATCTGATCCGAAAGCATCGTGTGAAAGGAAAGATTCCGGTTGTGTTTTCCAGTGAACAGCCCAGTGTACAAGCGAAGATTGTAAATGAAAACGGCATTACCAGAAAGCAGAAAATGCCGCCGGCCAGCTCACCGTTTGTTCCGAGTGCAGCCGGACTTGCGGCTGCATCCTATGCAATGCGCAAACTGCTTGAGAAAGGAGAACAGCATGGATAATGAAACCCTGCAGGTTATTCGTAACCGTACATCCCTGCGTACGTATGATGCAGCACCACTGCGTGAGGAGGAAGAAAACGCTATTATCGAGAGTGCTCTTCTCGCCCCTACTGCAGGAAACCAGATGCTGTATTCCATGATCATCATACGTGATCAGGAAAAGAAAAAGAAACTAAGTAAGCTTTGTGATTATCAGATGTTTATACAAGCAGCACCGCTTGTGATTGTGTTTGTCGCAGACCATCATCGCTGGTTCGATTACTATCGCATGAACGGTGTAAAGAAGTATGCGGAAAAGCACGGATTAACGTTTACACCACCTGCGGAGGGGGATTTAATGCTTGCGGTGGAGGATGCTATGGCTGCTGCACAAAACAGTGTCATTGCTGCGGAATCTATGGGAATCGGTTCGTGTTATATCGGGGACATACTGGAAAATTATGAAACGGTAAAGGAGCTGCTTCAGCTTCCCGATGAAACCTTTCCGATTGCAATGCTTTGCTACGGACGTTATAAAAGTGAGCACAAAAAGGTGTTCAGAAAACGCTTTGATAGAAGGTTTGTGGTGTTTGAGGATTCCTACCGGCAGCTGCAGAAGGAAGAGTATGAGCAGATGTTTGCAGAGCGCGCAGAACGGGAGTTTCTGACCCAGAATAAGTATGCAGCAAAAAATTATGCACAGCAGTTCTATGCAAGAAAAACAGGTGCCTCATTCAGTAAGGAAATGACAAGAAGTGTAAAAGAAGCCTTAAAGGCTTGGACAGGGGAGTAGCTTTTTTGCGAATAAGCTTTCATTAGCTGAAATGAGGAGAGATTATGAAGATAATAGATGTTGTTTACTCACCGGTTTGCGAAGCTACGGGTGCGATGATTGAAAAGTTGAAATCCTGGCTCGAAGGGACGGACGTACAAATCAATATACTGCCATATCATCACCTTACATCGGATAAAAAAAGTCAGAAAAGATGCGAAAACTGCTTTATTGACGTATACTACTGTAATAGAAAAATAGATACGGTACCCTTACACAAGGAGCAACTGTATGCAGCCCTGCAAATCGAAAGAAATGCCGAAGAGGATGCGCCGGTATTCTCAAAATGGAATGGGCTGACAGCTGAGGAGTTCAAAAATCTCTTAAATAAGGAGAAGATTTCCTTCATACCCATTACAAAAAATAATTATCTCAAAGAAATGTCGATGTGCCTTACCAATTATCCCTTTGGAAATCCTCCTGAACAATATCATGAAGGCTGTACTTCGTTAAAAGCTCAGGTATTTTCCGAGGTGTGGAAAAAGGAGGATATAGCAGGTGTCTTTGCAGTATTGGATGATAGGGTGATTGGCTTATTAGAGGTAATGCCAAGAGAAATTTTACATAAATATGGATATATGACAGGATCAACCGGTGAAGAAAGCAGCACCCTAACGATTGGCTGCTATGAGGTTGGATATGGTATTCCACGAGTGGAAATGCTGGATACATTGATGGAACATCTGGAAAAGGTATATTCGTTATTTCATCGTTCTTATATAGAGGGGATTGGTATTTATGGATGGAGAGATGGATTCAATCCTTATTGGGTATATGAGAAATACGGATACAGCAGAACGGAGAAATTATCTGAAAATACCATAGTGATGGCAAAGCGGCTTCGCTAAGGACTGTATCCATGACAGATACTATATGATAACACAGCGTTTTACTAGATGTGCAATAGGTTGTGATAGAAAAACAGATAAAGGAATCAATGTCATCAAATACATGACTTGATTCTTTTTTATGTTAAGGCTTTTTTCGCTTTGATGGAAGTCTTTTCCTCAGCAATTCACAATTCATGGCAACAACCCTTTATATGACCCTATGATAATTTAGAGACGTTACTTATTCCTATGATTATTTAGATATTCAAATACCATTACATCCATATTTACAGCATCGTCATTTTTAATTGACATTTATATAGTGGTGCGATATAGTATATATAGAGATTCGATATATCGGGATACAATATAAGAGAGGAAAGACTTATGGATGAAAAAATAAGACGTGTTTATGTTCCGATGACAGAAACTGGATTTTATATACTATTTTCTTTGCAGGAGGAACGTCATGGCTATCACGTGATTCAACATGTGAAAAAGCTTACGGAAAACGAAATCGTGATCAGTGCAGGGACCTTGTATGGAAGTCTTTCAAAAATGGAAAAGGATCAACTGATCAGGTTCACAAGAGAAGAGGAAAAAAGAAAATATTACAAAATCACAGACCTTGGCAGGGAGGTGCTGCGACTGGAGCTGGCTCGCATCAACCGCTTATATATCAACAGCAAAGGAGAATGCTATCATGGAAACAAAGAGAATATTTAGATTCTTCTCGCTTGCGGAATACGGAGAAGAACAGAAGTTTTTGGAGGAGCTGCATGAAAAGGGCTGGAGGCTGAAAAGCTATACGGTATTTAAGGGGTATATTTTTGAGCGATGCATACCGGAAAAATGGATTTATCAGCTGGATTACCGTGATGAAGTTGAGGATTTGAATGCCTATATACAGCTGTTTGAGGATTGCGGCTGGGAGTATGTGATGATGTTTAATTCTTTTTACTATTTCCGCAGGAAAGAAAATAAAGAAGAGGAAACTAATTCAGAGATTTTCAGTGATCGTGAAACACGGCTGGAGTATTGTGCGTCAATTTATAAGAGAAGCATTTACCTTACTGTGTTTTGCACAATTATATTTTCTATAATCATTGTTCCAAACCTGTGGAAGGCTGTCAATATGCTTGACAGAGAGCCTTGGTTTCTAGTTGTATTCTCTTTACTTTCTTGTATGATGCTGTTTGAGCTTCTGTTTTTGATTCGATGTACAATGAAATTATATGCAGCAAAGAAGAAACAGGAAAGCGCATAGAGCAGTGAAGGCGTTTATCCTCATCTCCTTTATGTATAGGGAAAAAAGCCAGAGCTTATTCATTATGAATTTTCTCTGGCTTTATGTTGAGCTGTATTTCTTGTATATTGCAGCTCTTATTTTTCTATTGTTGCTTTGCATGAATAAAGCATTTTCTACAACTGGCTTTATGAAGGTATTTTATACATTATAATTGCGCTTACCGAAAATTACAGTACCCAGACGGATCATATTGGAACCATGCTTCAAAGCAATCGGATAATCATCACTCATTCCCATCGACAGATAGCGAATCTGTTCACTGCCATATTCACTCTGCAGTCTGTGAAAGAGGATATTCATGCGTTCAAAGCAATCCTCAATGCGATCGTTATCAGCATCGAGCGGTCCTACACACATCAGGCCCTGTACATCCAGATGCTTATACTGCATGCATTGCTTTACAAAGGCTGGGCATTCTTCCATATATACTCCTGTTTTGTTTGCTTCTCTGGAGATATTTACTTCAATCAGAACCGGCATGATTTTATCAATCTTCGCACACTGCTTTTCAATTTCCTCTGCCAGACGCAAGCTATCAAGACTTTGAATCATATCAGCTAGTGGTACAACATCCTTTACTTTATTGCGCTGTAAATGACCAATCATATGCCACTGATAACGTTCATCATATTTTTCTTTTAATTCCTGTACCTTGTTTTCACCGAACACCTGGCAACCACAGGTATAGGCTTCGTCCACTTCCTCCTTGGTATGTGTTTTACTGACCGCAATCAGCGTAACATGATCCGGAAGCTGTTTCTGTATTTCCTGAAGTTTCTTTTTATCCATTTTGCATCACCTGTATCATATTATAGCACTATTTTGTATAGATACGTAAAGAATCTATAGCATATGATGGAAATTAAAATTTCAATTTATGAAAGCAGTTATTTTATATGGTATACTGCATTTCCTTATAAAAGTGACATGCTTTCCGTATAATACGGTTATTTCATATTTTATGCTAGCGAAATCAAAAACTGTTTTATGAGCGTGCAGACAAAAATAAGCGCTGAACAGCAGAAAACAGAAAAGACAGAATCCATTGACTCTGTCCATCTGGCAGGTATGCTGCCTGTATGTTGAAGGGAATGAATGAAGTTCCCTATCACTATCTTATGCAGAGATTGGTGGTTTATACGAAAATTCTGTTCAATTAAAAAAAATGAGATAGCAGATGTGCATCGGATACTATATTATTTTTATATGCGCACTCTGGTCTGTTTCCATGATTAGCCGCTGAAAAAAGTCTGTACATAGATATCTGTACAGATGGCAAAGATATACAACAGCAGAAACGATCGACTTATAGTAATCATATAAAGACTTGTCAATCAGGAAAATCGAAATATAAGTAAATCTGAAGGCTTATGGCTCTGTATGAATTCATAAATCGGTCTGAGTGGATATTTTTGTAGTGAAATACATACACAATACAGTAAATAGCTTGTGAAATCTCTTTGTAGTGCAATAGCTGATTATGCTATAATGATAGGGTCTAGTTAAAGGAGTGTCAGGCTATGAACAAGGGATTGTTTATTACATTTGAAGGAAATGACGGGAGCGGTAAAACCACCATCAGCATGCTTGCATATGAAAAGCTGAAAGCGATGGGGTATCCTGTACTATATACAAGAGAACCGGGAGGAATTGATATCGCGGAACAAATCCGCAGTGTCATACTGGAACCGGCCAATACGGCAATGGATGCGCGCTGCGAGGCATTGCTGTATGCCGCAAGCCGCCGTCAGCATCTTATAGAAAAGGTACTGCCTGCGCTGAAGGAAGGAAAGATTGTTCTCTGCGACCGTTTCGTGGACAGCTCTTTGGTGTATCAGGGAATTGCCAGAGGAATTGGTATTGAGGAGGTCTTTGCTATCAATCAGTTTGCAATCGAAGGGCATATGCCGGATGCCACGGTATTTCTTTCTGTTGATTTTGAAACAGGACTGTTCCGTGTCACAAGCCGCGGCAATAAAGATCGACTGGACAATGAAAGTATGGAGTTCCATAAGCTGGTTGCTCAGGGCTATGAGCTGATTAAAGAAAAATTTAAAGAGCGTATGCATATTGTGGATGCCAATCCGGATGTGGACACCGTTTTGAATAATACAGTAGCCTGTCTTATGGAGATTATAGAAAACCATGTTTAAAGATATTCTAAGAGAACAGCAGCCGGTGGTATATCACACCTTACGAAATGCGCTGGAGCATAACCGTCTTGCACATGCCTATATGTTCAGCGGTCCCAGCGGTACACCCAAAAAAGAAACAGCTTACCTGCTGGCCCAGAGTCTGGTATGCAAGGAATCAGGGTTTGCCTGCGAGGTATGTGATACCTGCGAGCGTGTTGCACACAACGAATATGCCGATATGATATATCTGGATGGAACAAGTGTTTCCATTAAGAAGGATGATATCCTGAAGCTGCAGCATGCATTCGCAAAAACCGGTCTTGAGAAAACCGGAAAGAAAATATATGTACTGGATCATGCGGAAAATGCGACACCGGATGCATTGAATTCTCTGTTGAAGTTTCTGGAGGAACCAGGCAGTGATATGATTGCGATTTTGATAGTGGAGCAGCTGGACAGAGTCCTTCCAACCATTATATCCCGCTGTCAGAATATCCCCTTTACGCCATTGCGCGCATCACAGTGCTATGCGGCTGTACAGGAGGAGCTGGAGGTGCTGGATGCCTATCTGCTAAGCAGCATGATCCGGCAGAAGTCAGAAATTCTGGAAGCAGCGGAAAGTGAAGATTATCAGCATGCCCGCTTTCTGATGAAGGGAATGCTGGAGCGTTATCTTTCCTCCCCCTACGATGCTTTGCTGTTTCTGCAGGTGGAAGGCTTTCCCGCAAAGCAGAAAAAGTATGGAAAGCAGGCGATGGTGTATCTGCTTGATATGCTTTCTATATTTTTCCGTGACTGTCTGCGCGGCAGCAGCCGGCAATCGGATACCTGGTATCAGAATATGTTGAAGGAATATCAGAAAAAGAATATGGATATGGTAGCAATTCTGCAAATTCTCATGCAGACCAAAGATACATTATTGCGTTCGGTCAACCTGCAGCTGCTCGTTGATCAGATGCTGTACAGAATGAAAGAGGTGACAACATGAATCAAGCGGAAGAAAAAAACGGGATTTCAAAAGGAAATCCGAATCAGAAGCAGGATAAAAGAAAGCATCACGACAGAGGCTTTGATCAGAAACGGGATATGAAGCATCATTCAAAGCACGATGGGAAACCCAATATGAAGCCGGAAGCAAAAGATACGCGACAGGAAGTAAAGAAGGAATTGAAGCAGGAACAAAGGCCTGTACAAAAGCCTGAGCATAAAAAGCCAAATCACAATGAACGCAAGCCGGAGGGCAGAGTTTATAAATACATCGCATTTGTATCCTTCAAGGATTCCAAAAAAATCTATACCTTTGGTACGGATGTGGATGAGTATCGGGTTGGCGATGATGTGGTTGTCGAAACGATTCGTGGTCTGGAGCTAGGAAAAATTGTTAAGGAAACAGAAACCTTTTTATCCAACGGTATGGAAATTAAGCCAATTACCCGCAAAGCAACGGAGCGGGATTTAAAGCAGGCACAGGAGAATGTAGAAAAAGCCGCTAAGGCTATGGAAATCTGTGCAGAATGTATCCGTAAGCTCGGATTGGATATGAATCTGATTGAGGCGGAATATACGCTGGATTGCAGTAAAATCATCTTTGTTTATGTTGCAGATGAGCGTGTGGATTTCCGTGAGCTTCTCAAGGAGCTGGCAAGTATTTTTAAATGCCGCATTGAGCTTCGTCAAATCGGTCCCCGTAATAAATCAAAAATCATTGGCGGTCTGGGTACCTGCGGAATGGAAACGTGCTGTTCCAGATTTATGAATGACTTTGATGTTGTATCCATCAATATGGCAAAGAATCAGCTGCTGGCATTGAATATTCAAAAGCTGAGCGGACAGTGTGGTAAGCTGATGTGCTGTCTGAAATTTGAAGACAGTCAGTATAAGCGACTGCGTGAGGGTCTGCCGAAAATGAATTCCCAGATTGAATACAAGGGCAGCCGGTACCGCATTACCAGTATGAATGTACTGCTTCAGCAGGTGAAGATTGAAAATAAAGAGGATGTACAGTTTTTATCCTTTAAGGAATTGTGGCCGGATATAGATTTCTCTGATCGGTAGGTGAATAAAATGAATCGACAAAAGAGCTTTGAAAACGATAAAGCAACTCTGTATGTAGTAGCGACGCCAATCGGAAATCTGCAGGAAATGACGCCAAGAGCATTGACAATACTGGAGTCTGTCGATGTAATTGCAGCGGAGGATACCAGAAATACACTGAAGCTGCTGACTCATTTCGGTATTCATACCAGACTGATTTCCCATCATCAGCATAATGAGGCTCAAAGTGCAAACGGTCTTTTGGAGCTGCTGCGGCAGGGACAGGACATCGCTCTTGTGAGTGATGCCGGCTATCCTTTGATCAGTGATCCGGGCTGTGTTGTAACACAGAAGGTGATTGAGGAAGGCTTTAATGTCGTGCCGATATCCGGAAGCAATGCGATGCTGAATGCTCTGGTATCCAGCGGTATGGACACCCGACATTTTCTATTCTACGGCTTTTTGAAGTCCGGTGAAAAGGAACGGATTCGCGAATTGTACGAATTGAAATATTATCCGTTTACCATGGTCTTTTATGAAGCACCGCATCGTGTGAAAAAGATGCTTGCTTCCTGTCTTGAGGTGCTGGGCAACCGCAATATCTGTCTGGCACGTGAGCTTACGAAAAAGCATGAGGAATTTTTAAGAGGCACCATCGAGGAAATTATGGAGATTACAGATGAGCTCAAGGGTGAAATGGTGATCGTTATGGAGGGTTCCAGAGAAGCCAGAGATCCGGGAGAAGTTTCTGCTATGCCGCTTGTTCATGAACAGATTAATTCCTATATCGAAGAAGGTCTGACGACCAATGAGGCTATTAAGCGTGTCGCAAGAGAGCGCGGACTTAGCAAGAATGAAATTTATAAGCAATACCACGGTTTATGTTGAAAAGAGTCTGAGCACGACTCTTTTTTTAAAAGGAGATGTCATAATGAAGCTTACACAGAAGCCTTGCCTGTATGCAGACATGCTGCAATGTAGAAATGCAGGTGGTAAGGTATTATATGAAACAGAAACTGCACTGCTTCTACAGGGAAGAATTTCAAAGATTCTATATAGCGCCGCAGCAGATGAGCAGGCAGGTAAAGAAATCGTAGAGCATCTACCAAAGCAGTTTCCTATATTGGTTGCTCATGATACCTATACGGACCCATGGCTGAAATCAATGCGAAGACTGCACTGCGAGCTGGAGTGTGTTCATTGTGTTTATGTAAAGGCTGAGCCCCCTGCTGTAGCTCTGCCGGAAGGCTTCGCGATAAAGCGACTGGATGCATCGCATACACAGAATATTATTGCATTGTATCGGCATTCTATGGAATCTCTGGCAAATGAACAGTATATCGGAGAATGTCTAAAGGATGGAATGTATGGGGCTTTTTATGGGAATGAGCTGTGCGGATGTATCGGTGTTCATGAGCAGGAGAGTATAGGTATTCTGGAGGTTCACCCCAAATGGCGAAGAAAAGGGCTTGCTGTGGCTCTGGAGCAGGTGATGATCGGTAAACAGCTGGAGCGTGGCAGATTGCCCTATGGAGAAATTGTAAAGGATAATATTGCCAGTATCCAGCTTCAGAAAAAAGCAGGAATGATTACCGACGAAAGGATTACCTACTGGTATTTTCCCTGAATATTCATAAAATCATCACATAAGGGTATGTGTTTCAAGTTATAATACAGGTAGAGGTGATAACATGAGCAGGCTGTTGGTTGTAGACGATGAGGAACGAATCAGAAGCATGATTCGTAAGTACGGTGAATTCGAGGGACATGAAATCGAAGAAGCAGTGGATGGCATGGACGCTATTGAAAAATGTAAGCGGGCGGATTATGATTTGATCATAATGGATATCATGATGCCGAATCTGGATGGTTTTTCTGCTGTAAAGGAAATCCGTAAGGAGGTACAGACCCCTGTTATAATGCTTTCCGCAAGAGGAGAGGAGTATGACAGAATTCATGGCTTTGAAATCGGTATCGATGACTATGTTGTGAAGCCGTTTTCTCCAAAGGAGCTGATGATGCGCGTCAGTGCCATTTTAAAACGGTATCATGGAGATGTAAATGCGAAGAAAAAGGATATCTATACCTATGAGGGTCTGAAAATAGATTTTACAGCGCGCAAGGTCTTCATTGATGATAAAGAGCAGGAGATGTCACCGAAGGAATACGTTCTATTATTTTATCTGGTACGCAATGAGGGAATCGCATTGACAAGAGAGCAGCTGATTCATGATGTATGGGGGTATGACTTCTATGGGGATGACAGGACGCTGGATACGCATATTAAGCTGCTGAGAAAAAGTCTGCAGGACTACAGCCGTTTGATTATTACGCTGCGCGGAGTAGGCTATCGCTTTGAAACAGAAAAATAAGCAAATGGCAGGCGTTCACCATAAAGAGCGTAAACCAATCAGCGTCAAGTGGAAGATTTTTGTAACACTGGTGTTCTTTATTGTCATTATCATTGCGGTACTCTGGTTTTTTCAGGTATTTTTTCTGGAAAATTTCTATATGTTTATCAAATCCAATTCCGTGAAAAGGGCTGCCAACGAAGTAAATGAAGTCATTACGCAGAAGTTGGACGGCTCGCTGGATACGGATACCTATAAAACGAAAATTTCAAACATTTCCCGCAACGGGGACTTCTGTGTCATTGTCTATGATGAGGATACAAGCAAGGATCCCATCATGGGAAATGAAAGCGACGGCAAATGTATGCTCAGCAAGTCTACCAGCTATGCAGCTCATGCAGATGTAATCGATGAACTGAAGAGGGAAGCTCTGTCGAAGAAGGATGGAATTGCTTCCAGATTGATCGAGGATACTGCCAAGGTGGAGGTACCCTTTGAATCCTTCCGTTTTTCTTTGACAAAGGAAGGACTCATGATACCGCGTCCGGAGGCATTTCCTTCCCGGCTTTCATCGGATATCAAAGATGGCGGCAGGAATAAACAGAATATGAAAATTTCCAAGGGTGTGCAGAATATGACCTACATCAGTGTGGTTACGGGAAGTAATTCACATATGAAAATCAGTGTGATCAATGCACAGCTGACACCGGTATATGCAACGATTGAAACGATCAAAACACAGTTTATCATCATTGCGGCAATATTGACTGTCGTTGCACTCCTGCTTGCCTTTTATCTTTCAAGAAAGATAGCACGCCCGATCATATCCATAAACAATGGAGCGAAAACACTTGCGACAGGACAGTATGATGTTGCCTTCAGCGGGAAGGGGTATCTGGAAATCGAGGAACTGAGCAATACGCTGAATTATGCTTCCAGAGAGCTTAGCAAGGTGGAGAATCTGCGACGCGAGCTGATTGCGAATATGAGTCATGACCTGCGAACACCGCTGACGATGATTAGCGGATACGGCGAGGTTATGCGGGATATTCCCGGCGAAAATACACCGGAGAATGTACAAATCATCATCGATGAAACAAAACGTCTGACCAATCTGGTAAACGATATGCTGGATCTTTCCAAGCTGCAGGCAGGTGTACAGGAGCTGCATGCAGTTTCTATGAATCTGACGGAGGAGATACGCAGCATCATCCAACGCTATGAAACTCTTCTAAAGCAGGATGAGTATGATATTCGCTTTGAGTATCAGGAAGATGTCATGGTTCAGGGAGACGTAATCAAACTTGATCAGGTTATTTATAATCTGATCAACAATGCCATCAATTACAGCGGAGAGGATCATCAGGTTATCGTACGGCAGCTGCTCGAGCAGGGAAGGGTACGCATAGAAATCATTGATCACGGTCCGGGTATCGAACAGGATAAGCTTCCGTATATCTGGGAACGCTATTACAAGGTGGATAAGACACATGTACGCTCCCGCGTTGGCAGCGGTCTGGGATTGAGCATTGTCAAGGCTGTTCTGGAGCTTCATAAGGCTGAATACGGCGTGCAAAGTGAAGAAGGAACAGGAAGTACCTTCTGGTTCTCACTGCCTTACAGCAAAAGCGAAACGACGGATTGAATGCTATTATGTGTATAACATTTCTAAGGAAGGGCTGCTATTCTACCTGCTTCAACATCATGCCGCATACAAAAGCACATAGGACATACGCGAATACAGCAGGTATGGAAGTACAAGGCTGGAATACATGTTACATAATAATCACAAGCAGTTTTCATATAATATAAAAATATCTGTTGATTCGCATATCACAGATATTTTTATTTAACTTCACGTAAATGGACGAAAGACAGCAAGAAAAATGCTTTCACTTTTTCATGTAAATAAAAAAAAGCATTTACAGTCCCACAAACACTGAAATTGAGGTATAATAAATGACAGAGCAAATAGAGATGAAGGTTCATCTACAACATAAACAATCTGAATACACGTAAATGCCGCGTGTATTTTCTATTGTCGTTGTTCTAGGTTAAGGAGGATTCTATGATCACTAGCATTAAGAAAAGGGACGGACGTGAAATACATTTCTCTCCGGAAAAAATCACAAGAGCTATTTTCCTTGCGGCAAGCAGAGTAGCACAGGAGGAAGGCAGCAAAGCAGATTATGAAACAGCGGAAATACTGACGGAGAAAGTCGTAAATCTTCTGAATAATACATACCAGGGTACAACACCAACCGTGGAAAATGTGCAGGATGCAGTTATCAAGGTATTGATTGAAACCGGTCATGCCAGAACCAGTGAAGCATATATTCTGTATCGTGCAGAGCGTACAAGAATCCGCAGCATGAAAACAAGACTGATGAAATCCATTGAGGAAATCACATTTGCGGATAGCAATGATGCGGATATCAAACGTGAAAACGCCAATATCGACGGAAATACGGCAATGGGTACCATGCTGCAGTATGGTAGTGCTGTATCTAAGGAATTCTGTATGAGTCAGCTGATGAATCCACAGCACGCAGCTCTTCATGAAAACGGAGATATTCATATTCATGATATGGATTTCATGAATATGGGAACGCTGACCTGCTGTCAGATTGATTTGGAGAAGTTGTTTGACGGTGGTTTTTCAACCGGTCACGGACATTTGCGTGAACCGCAGGATATCACCAGCTATGCAGCACTTGCAGCAATCGCAATTCAAAGTAACCAGAATGATCAGCATGGCGGACAAAGTATCCCTGCCTTTGATTTCTATCTGGCAAAGGGTGTTGCAAAGACCTTCCGCAAGGAATACATCAGCAATCTGAACAAAGCGCTTGAGCTGTTTATCAATCTGGATGCCGATGTGAGGGATGCTTTCAAGGCAGTTGAAAAGGAATCAGGAAAAACTGCTGCTATGATCATGGATGATAACTTCCTGAACAGTCTGAATATCATGCTGAAGGAAACCTTCGGACTCGGTGATGAACAGATCGAGCTGATCAATAAATTCGCTTATAAAGAGGCAAACGTTGCCACAAGAAGAAAAACCTATCAGGCGATGGAAGCCTTTGTACATAATCTGAATACGATGCATTCACGTGCCGGTGCACAGGTGCCATTTTCCAGTATCAACTTCGGAACGGATATGACCCCGGAGGGAAGACTGATCAGTGAAAACTTAATGCTGGCACAGGAAGCAGGTTTGGGAAATGGAGAAACACCGATATTCCCGATTCTGATTTTCAAGGTTAAGGAAGGCATCAATTATAATCCGCAGGACCCTAACTACGATTTGTTTAAGCTGGCGATGCGTGTGTCTGCGAAACGTCTGTTTCCAAATTTCAGCTTCATGGATGCACCATTCAACAAGCAGTATTACAAGGAAGGACATCCGGAAACAGAAACAACCTATATGGGATGCCGTACGCGCGTTATGGGAAATATCAACGGTCCGGAAATCGCGACAGGAAGAGGAAACAACTCCTTTACCTCTATCAACCTGCCACGTCTCGGTATCAAGCACGGTGTTGCTGTAAACGGTGATTTCAATGAGGCTGCTTTCTTCAATGAGCTGGATGAGAAAATGGAAATCGTTATCCAGCAGCTGCTGGAGCGTCTGGAAATCCAGGGTAGAAAGAAAGTGAAAAACTTTCCGTTCCTGATGGGACAGGGTGTCTGGATCGGCAGTGAGAATCTGAGCTGGGAGGACACGCTGGAGGAAATCATCAAGCAGGGAACACTGACCATTGGATTCATCGGTCTGGCAGAATGCTTAAAGGCTCTGATCGGAGAACATCACGGGGAAAGTGAAGAAGCTCAGAAGCTCGGTCTGAAAATCGTTGGACATATGCGTGAAATCTGTGATGAAGCTACGGAAAAATACGGTCTGAACTTCTCTCTGATTGCAACGCCTGCAGAAGGTCTGTCCGGAAGATTTACACGAATTGATAAGAAAATCTATGGTATTATTCCGGGGGTTACAGATCGTGATTATTATACAAACTCCTTTCATGTACCGGTATATTATCACATAACTGCATTTAAGAAGATTCAAAAAGAAGCTCCTTATCATGAATTCACAAACGGAGGACACATTTCCTATGTGGAAGTAGATGGTGATCCGACAAACAATCTGGAAGCCTTTGAATCCATCGTTCGCTGTATGAAGGATGCGGGAATCGGTTACGGAAGCATCAACCATCCGGTAGACCGTGATCCATGCTGTGGCTACAGCGGTGTAATTGAAGGACATGTTTGTCCAAAATGCGGCAGAGATGAACGCGAGGAAGAATATAAATTTGAAAAAATACGTCGTATTACCGGATATCTGGTAGGTACGGTGGACCGTTTCAATGATGCAAAGGCATCAGAAGAACGGGATCGTGTAAAGCATGGATAAGAAAACCATCCGACTGGCTTCTCCTATGCAGGAGGACAGCTTTGTAGATGGTCCCGGTGTTCGTATGGTCATCTGGACGCAGGGGTGCAGACATCATTGTTTCAACTGTCACAATCCGCAGACCTGGGATACGGAAGGCGGTACGCTGTTTCCTGTGGATCAGCTGCAGCAGCAGATTCGTGACGCACAGCTGCAAAGCGGCTTGACACTTTCAGGAGGAGAACCGTTTCTGCAGGTGGAGCCGTTGCTGGATATTGTAAAAACAGCAAAGGAAAAACAGCTGAATATCTGGGCATACAGTGGCTTCACCTATGAGGAGCTTCTTGCAGATGAAGATAAGAAAAGACTGCTTGTAGAGCTTGATGTGCTGGTTGACGGTAAGTTTTTGAATGATTTAAAGGATTATCGTCTTGTCTTTAAGGGAAGCCGAAATCAGAGAATCATCGATGTACAAAAATCACTGCAAAGCGGCAGTGTCATCCTGTCAGAAAAGGATGAACAGAATCAGAAGCTGAAGGAAGAGGATATGGTCAATGCGTAACCGTATCCTTTTTTATTCCTCTATACTATAGTAAAAATGAACAGCTAAATTTGATAGCTCCTTTCTACTACAACTATCAGTATGGAAACAGGAAAGCTATTAGAAGAGTTGTATCTTGATTATAAGTACAGGAGGGTATCACGTAAATTGGATGTATTCTATAGTAATTAAACTATAGATTTTTCTTATCATAAGCTATCATTTACATGAGCAGATTGCAAAACAAATCATGACGAAATAGTTTAAAAGGAAGGGTGTAAACAGATTTTTTGGGAATTCTACTACTGGTTGAGAATAATACAACGTTTGGTTGTGACATTCAACCAGCCCTATCTTCCTTTAGGGAGTGTTAATTTCTATAATAAGAGTGTAAAGAAAGGCGGAACGCTATATGAAAACATTAGGTACAAAAATAAGTGAATTGAGGAAAACGAGAGGTATGACACAGGATGAGCTTGCGGAAAAAATGGGAGTATCACCTCAGGCTGTATCAAAATGGGAGAATGATCTTTCCATGCCGGATCTTCCAATCTTGATAGAGCTATCAGATTTCTTCCACATTTCACTGGATGATCTTCTAAAGGAGAAGGAGCCGACAGTCGAGCTGATTCCGAAAGAAAAACGCAAGGATATCGAACAGATGTTTCTGAGAATATATGTGGATTCAGAAAACGGAGACAGAGTACGTGTCAACCTGCCGCTGGCTCTGGTAAAAATGGCAAGAGATATGGGGCTGGACATCCCGCAGATGACAGACAATCCAATGATGCAGAAAATTGATCTGGGGATGATTATGCAGCTGATAGAGAGTGGTGTAATCGGAAAGCTTGTAGAAGTCGATTCTGCGAATGGGGATCATGTCGAAGTGATTGTTGAATAACATGAAAATCAGAATACGTGCAGACTCCTGCCGCTTACATTTGCGTATCCCTGATACACTGCTTTACAATACACTCACCTGTACAGTTATTGAGAAGACGATGCAGGAGAATACAGACATAGCATGGTCTATGGATAAAGAAACCGCCAAGGAGGTTATGAGACTTCTAAAGCATTTCAGTAAGGAATACAAGGGATTGACCATTGTTGATGTAGAAACGGCAGACGGGCAAGTTGTACAGATAACATTGTGAACTACCGCCAGCTATAGAGCAAGGGGTTTCTAATGAATGCCTACTTTTTAAATAAAGGAATCGTTACGATTGACGATCCCTTTTATTTTCTTTTGTTTATGCGTTTTTTATATAAAAGGAACCATCCAACGAGAAAAAGGAACAGGTATCTGCATCCTGTTCCTGATATTTACAAAGCTTTATGTTTCTTTTAAGGGAAATGTTGAAAGTACCCTACCTTCAGCCGATACTGCATTCCTTTAGCAGATTTAGACAGCAGCTTTGATTGACTGCCTGTAGAAGCTCATTTGTAAATCCCGTATTCATCAGCTTCCTTGCCAGATTAGAAAGAATTCTAAGATGCTCATTCCCACTGTTTTCCTTGCGTACAGCTATCCCGAATACCATCTGAACCTGATCATCATCCCATTGAACCGGATTTTGAAGACGAAGAAAGACCAGAGACGTATGTTTAACGCCCAGTGACAATGCATGCGGTATAGCAATGCTGGAGCCCATAGCTGTAGATATTTCATCCTCTCGTGTATAAACATCACGAATGTATTGCTGCTTATCACACAGCCGCTGATTATTCTCCAGTGTATCCGCAATGCAGGATATAATATCATCCTTAGACTGCAGATTCATATCAAGGAGAATCAGATTCTCATTGATCAACTCCATGTCTTACTCCTGATCCGGTTCATTTCTGATGAAGAGATAAATCATACAGACTGCGACAGCTGTTCCTGCCGCAAAGGATAACAGATACAACGGGATATTGCTG
The DNA here is from genome assembly GCF_024463855.1 of Clostridium sp. DFI.1.208. NCBI lineage: Bacteria > Bacillati > Bacillota > Clostridia > Eubacteriales > Clostridiaceae > Clostridium > Clostridium sp. DFI.1.208. Next base: position 24,349 of record NZ_JANGCA010000023.1, read on the forward strand.
ACAAGAAGCAATGTTTCCAGACCACCAATTGGTGCAGAAAGTGTAATTCCAAACATGGCTACCAGAGCTCCCGTTACTGCTGCACCAACACATAAGGAAGGAAGAATTTTCTTAGGCCGGTCTGCTACAAAGGGAATGGCTCCTTCTACAAAGAAACTGAGTCCCATGATATATGCGGCGATTTTTGCCCCTCGCAAATTTTCACTGAACTTTTTAGGAAACAGGGTGCAGGCGACAGCACAGCTTGTCGCAATGACCATTGCACTGCAGCCACAGGAAGCCATGACAACCGATGGAACTGTTCCTCCATCTGCTGCTGTCAGTGTTGCAACAGAGAATAAATATGCAGTTTTGTTGATGGGACCGCCCAGATCAAGTGCCAGCATAGCACCGATTACTGCCCCGAGCAGTGCAGCATTCGTACCACTGAGACTGGAAAGGAAATCTGTCAGTGCATTACTGACTGGGGCAACGACGGAATTGATTGCCAGCATGGCAAGACTTGTTAATGCAAGACCCAGTATTGGGAATATCAGCAGTGTTTTTATTCCTTCCAGAGATCGGGGAATCCCGGCAGTCATTTTTTTCAAACCGAGAATAATATAACCGGCTGCGAAGCCACCGATGACTGCGCCAAGAAAACTGGAGCCTCCGTTTGCTGCCAATGCACCGGCAACCATACCGGTCAGAAGCCCCGGACGGTCAGCTATGGAATAAGCAATATAAGCTCCCATAATTGGAAACATATATCCCATTGCCAATCCGCCAATCTGATTTAGCCAGGAAACGAAAACATTGGATGATCCGAAGGTTGCCGTGTTGGCATTCTGAAAATCAAACAGATATGCACATGCCAGCATAATTCCACCACCTACAACAAATGGCAGGAAGTAAGAAACACCGGACATCAGATGATTATAGCTTTTTTTCCAATTCATAATTTTCTCCTCTTTCTCATTTAATATTCTTTTAATGAATCATTCAGTTTTTCATATACACTTTCTACTTTTCTTACGGCATCTGTCACAGAAACCTCCAGGAGCTTTTTCCCTCTGAATCGCTCCATTTCCACACGGGTATCTGCCGCAATGATCACATAGTCTGCTTCCTTGATATCTTCCTCACTCAATCGGTTCTCTACCCCTCCGGAACCATTTGTTTCAATTTTTACCTGAAAGCCCAGCTTTTTTCCCTGCCGTTCCAGATTCTCGGCGGCCATATACGTGTGGGCAATTCCTGCCGGGCAGGCACATACTCCAATAATGCGTTTCATAAACAAATCCTCCTTTATTTTCTTTCTATCTGTATCATTCTGAGCTCTCCCTTACGCAGAGGTTCCAGCTCATTGGATAGTGGTTTGTGTATTGCATGATCCAGTGTAGTCTGTGTGAATACAAGTGGTTCATCACTATGTATTATACCGCAGGATACCGGCTCTATTTCATTGTTATACAGGCGAAGAAGCCAGTGATCTTTTTCCTTGACCAGGGAACCGAAGCAGCCCTGAAGCTCATCCATATTCAGAAAGCTCCAGGAATCCGGAAGCCTATGCTCTAGTGGATTGGTAGGAAAATAGGATATTGGATGTACTGATTTATCAAAATGCTGTCCTTCAAAACAGATTTGCGGGCAGGCATAGTGAATGTAATCCTGGCATATACGATTACCGTCATAGCTTTCATACCACGTCAAAGCCAGATCAAAACTGTTTTCCTTCAGCATCTGACATTTCGGTGTTTGAAAGATCATGTAGTCCAAACCGCTGGGTCTACCCGGACGACGATGCAGATCCGGATATCCCATAGCACCGTATGACCGGAATAATACGACTGCGATGTCCTTTTTTCCTTCGTCTATCAATTCATATTCCTTACTGCTTTTCGTCATAACACTCATGACTTCATCATCTTCTACAGATACATGATTTAATAAGGGCCATGTCGGACTAGGCTCTTCAAACCAGCCATCCGCTTTCCAGGTATGTAAAGCTGCCGGGGCGCTTTCGCGTTTTATGTAGCTGTATTGTGTTCCTGCAAGTGAGTAAGAGTGCGGTGCTTTTCCGGTGAAAACCAGCCGTACACGATGATCTACTGCGGAATTATCTATGGTTCCTGAAACACGGATAGTAGCCGTATCGATCAGCTCAAGCTTGATTTTATAATGCATACCGGAAGTTAGGATTCTATCTTTTCTATTTTTTAGATTTTGGGGTATCTCCATAGTACCTGTCAAGGTCATGCAGCTGTAGGTCATGTTTTGTACGCAGGAAACTTCTGCATATTCAAACGCATCCGTAAGAATCCAGTCATATTCTGGAGGAGAATAATCAAAGCTGTCTCCTTCATCACCCGACTCCTCCAGATAGATAGCTCTACGATGTTCCTTATTACTCCAATAATCAAAGACATGTACACCCTCTGCATCCTTATGGATACGGAATCGGGTATTTTCAATAAATGGAACCTGCGCCAGTTCATAACAGGCAGATGGCTGATCAATATCCTGAACATATAGTGTTTGATAGGAAAACCCCTTCATATCATCAATCTGCAATATAATTTCAGTTTCATAATAATAGCCCTTAGGATCCATATTTCGGATATCCTTTCGTAAAACACCACAATTCTTTTTTACTGTCGCTATATGTGTATACGGCAGTTCTTTTCCATCCTGTAGAATTCGGAAGTCAGGCTTACCTGTCTGTACGGTTGTATGTACGGTCTGTGTTCTTGTATAGGGGAGTGTGTTGCATACAAGCAGTGGATAGCCCTCCTCTGTCCTTTGTAGGGACAGGGATAATAGCTTCATTAGATATATCGTATTGGAAGTGATCAAATTGTAGGCATTCTGTGTTTCCTGCTGAATATAATCATTCGTTTCATCCGTCAGTGTCGCAGAGGAATGTGTCTGACAGCGCAACAGTCGATTCCATATCTCATCAATGAGACCATGGTCATACGGTATCCCCTGTGCATCAAGCATTGCCATCAGCGGCTGAAGACCATAAGTGATTTTCCGCTCACAGGCATCCTGCAATGCTTTGATATCGGAGCGCGCTGAAAAAATGGAGCGATGCACACGATGATACTGCGTTGAAAATAATTCATGCTCATGGCATTTTAAATTCTGACCATGCTCTCTTACATGATTACAAAACTCCTGCCAAGTTGTTGATACAAATTCAATATCTGTTTGCTGTGCGTTATAGTCCGCAATCCGTTTGGGTATATCCAACATCGCCGGATTTTGATCAAAGCCCAGCGGAAATACAAATTCCTGATCAAGAGTAGAGTAGGATAAGAGCCGCTCAATCAAATGCTGTACACTGATTTTGTTGTAATCAAGAGCAGACTCATCGAATAATGTGCCGTTGCGGAATGCGTAGCAGCCATATCCGTAGCCTGCAATCATCGTGCATACCAGCAGCTCACTGCCATCATTTGATTTCATATAAAATTCACTGCCAAGGTTGTAATCATCTCCTACACCGCGCGTTATAACAAAATCCTCTATTCCAAACTGATGAAATATCTTGGGAAAATCCCAGGAATGACCAAAGGAATCTGGCAGATAGGCTACTCTGGAGATATGACCGAGATCTTTTGCCGACTGAATGCCAAGTCGCAGATTATTGATTACTGATTCACCATTGCAGATAAAGCAGTCAAGCTGTGAGTGAAAAGGGCCAATCATCAGCTTTTTTTCCTTAACCAGAGATCGTATGTATGCCTCGTCCTCCGGGTGAAGCTTTCTGTATTCATCAATCGGGGCACTTTGTCCGTCAAAGAAGAAATCCGTTATTCTTCCGCTACGAAAGCCTTCCAGCATCTCCTTGATATTATAGCACAGCTGAACGGTTGCATCCTGTGCTGTGAAATACCAGATCAGATCCCAATGTGTATGATGAATACAATGTGCTGTTTTCTTCATTGCTGTTCCTCCTTGCATCTCTACTATATCAACTGGTATCTTCAACATTCAACAGAGAAAGTCATTACCTTTTTTCAACATTCGCAGGAATTCCTGCAATTTTTTCCAGACAGCTATATTTGGAAACTATGATATAATTTCTATGGAAGAAAGCTAAAACCAGGTGCTGTTATTTACTGACTGACAGCACTCACCTCCGTATGTGCTCCTTGCAGGGATTGCAGGATATTTGAAATATACAAAGCCTGTATCATTATTACAAGGATTACAAATAACCTGCGTGCTGCCGGCTCCTGGCGTATTATCAATGGGTGATAACATATAGAGAAAGACAGTGAACTGGAGGCTTATCATGAAAAAAACACAAAGGTGGATGGAACTTTTGAGTATCCTATTAGAAGAACAGAAATTTCTAACTGTAGCAGAGCTTGCCAAACAGGTTTCGGTATCTCCGCGCACGATACACAGTGACCTTCAGGACATGAATTTTCTGCCGCTTCTTCATGGAGCCTCGCTGATAAAAAAACCGAATATCGGCATATGTCTTCACTGCACACAAAAACAGAGAGAGGCGATTTATCGACAGCTGCAATTAAATCGCTTTGAAGCCTCTGCACCATTGGAAAAGGGAAGTGATTTACATACTGTTTTGCATATGCTTTTAACTTATAGAAATGCAATTCGTATGGAGGAAATTGCGGATGCGATATATCGTTCAAAATCATCACTCATGCCTGTTTTAGAAGAAGTAGAACAGATTGCAGAGAAATATGATTGTAAGCTTCAAAAGCGAGCAAGCTTTGGATTATCACTGGAGGGACCGGAGGAGCAAATCCGAAATCTTTTTTATCGTTATGTGGAAACCCTGCCGATTCAGGAATATCAGCACAATGATCTGGATGTTCGACTTCCGGATGAAGTATATCAGAAAATGAAAGCTATATTTGATGCACAGATGATTCGTATGATAATTCCGATTGTCAAATCATCGGAAATCAATCTAAATACCCATTACTGTGATTATGATTTCGGTATGCTTATTCTCAAATGCTGTATATTGCTGACACGCTGTCGCATTGATAGGTCTGTACAAAAACAGACAACCATCAGCACGGATCTACAGGAATACTATGTAGCAACGATCATGAAACTGAAATTGGAGCAGGCCTTTCATGTATCTCTTCCCGAGGAGGAAATATATTATCTGGAACGAGTGATACTTTCAACCCGTAAGCAGCAAAATCAGGAACAGTTTCAGGATTTGGATAATGTCATGCTGGAAAAATTTATATATTTGGTCTCAGAACGTCTGAATGTCGACCTGTCGGAGGATAAACAGCTCAAACAAAATCTTTGCAACCATATGAAGCCAGCTATACGGAGAATGAAGTATGGTATTTCTAGTGAGAATCCTCTGCTGGAAGCAATCAAAACGAAGTATACAGAGGTCTATGTAGCGATTATGACAACGATTGACAAAATTGAAGAGAAGGAGCACATTTATTTCGATGCCAATGAGCTTGGATTTATCTGTCTTCATATTGTCGGAGCCTTGAATCGCTCCAAAAATATCCGTTCCATACGCTGCTTATTGATTTGTGATGCCGGTATTACATTTGAATCCTATATAAAAAGTATGGTGGAATCATCATTTGGTGAAATAGAAATCGTAAAAATCATACGTAGTGATGAAATATCAAAAGAGCTGGAGAATCAACATGATCTCATACTGAATGCTACCACCCATCGGCTGCATGCATCCAATATCATAAATATCGATCACCTGTTTACAGAAACATCAAGCGCCCAAATTCGGCACTGGATTTTTGCCAGAGAAATCAAGCATACCCTGGAGCTGCGTACCATGTTTGACAGCTATCTCTGTTATTTTCAGGACAGCTGTGAAAATCGCAAATCTCTCATCCATAAATATTGTACCTATTTGTTGAATAACGGATATGTTACAGCATCATTTGAAGAGTCCGTCTATGATAGAATACAGTATTCATCAACTGCAATCGGACGTGGTGTTGCCGTACCGCATGGTACAAAAAAAGCAGTAAAGAATTCCGTGATACTGATTATTAAGCTCGACCATACAATAGCATGGGATGATCAGCTTGTTGACCTTGTATTCTTTGCTGCGATTGGTGAGGATATCAGTACGGAATACAGTAAAATATTTCGTCGCATTGTTCGGATTGTTTCTGATGATGAACAGACGCATATGTTGAAAAGCTGCAACAGTCTTGAGGAAATCAGAAAATATCTGTTCGATACCGAACAAAAAGCATAAGCTTTTTAAATTTGTTCTTGCAATCCTTCCAGCTGTGCGTACGATTATATTGAGGTGGTAACGTATGAAAGAACTGGAAAACTATATACAGTCAGTGAATACCTGTAGCGATTCGCTCATTCGTGAGGTATGGAGTGATCAGGATGAGTGCTCCATGATTTTCCCCAAGGGTGAAGTGGAAGGACTCGAGGCTATTCTCACATCCTTCTATCACGGAGCGATGGCACAGTATGAAACGCGTGATCTGCGACAGGATGATGTCAAAATTCAGGAGTTCTGTGATATCACGATTGTACGCTTTTATTGGACGCTGCATGCGACGATGAAGGAAAGTGGGGAATGCATTGTGAATAAGGGCAGAGAAACACAAATTTATCGCAGCTATCCGCAAGGTAAGAAGCTGGTGCATGTGCATTATTCAAGACTGCCGTAACACAGATCGTGTTTATAGCCTGCTGAGCATCAGAAGGAAGGATATCGTCATTACAGGAAGTGTAACAAAAAAGCACGGTGCATAACCGTGCTTTTAGTCTATTGTCTGGAATGAAGGGTCTCACGTGTCTGTTCATCAAAATCAAGACCTTCAAACTGCATATGACAATATTTGGCATAGGTGCCGCCCTTCGCAAGCAGCTCATTGTGTGTTCCTCTTTCCTCCATACCATTTTCAGAGATAACAATAATTTCATCTGCATTGCGTATGGTGGAAAGACGATGTGCAATCGTAATACAGGTTCTGTTCTTTGCCAGCTCTTCCAGACTTTTCTGAATATGCCGTTCACTTTCATTATCCAGTGCACTTGTGGCCTCATCCAGAATCAATATTTTCGGATCCTTCAGGAAGACGCGGGCAATACTGATACGCTGCTTCTGACCTCCGGAAAGTCGTGTACCTCGCTCACCGACATAGGTATCATAGGCATCCGGCAGTCCCATGATGAAATCATGAATATTTGCTTTTTTTGCGGCCTCAATAATTTCCTCATCTGTACATCCCGGTTTTCCATATGCAATATTCTCTTTTACGCTTCCGGTAAACAGATAAACATCCTGCTGAACGATACCGATTGCCTTACGAAGACTTTCCAGTGTCAGCGATCGAATATCCTGTCCATCCACACGCACAGCTCCGTTTTTTACATCATAAAACCTTGGAAGCAGGGAACAGATTGTCGTTTTTCCTCCGCCACTTGGTCCAACCAGAGCAATGGAACGGCCTGCTTCGATATGTATAGAAACATCATCCAAAACATGCTCTTCATCATTATAGGAGAAAGTCACATGATCATAATCGATGACACCCTGAACATCCTTCAGCTCCTGCGCATCCGGTGCATCCTGAATATCCGGTTCTGTTTCAATGACTTCCAGAAATCGCTTGAAGCCGGAATAGCCCTTTTGAAACATCTCTGTAAATTCAACCAGAACCTCAATTGGTGCCACAAAGATGTTGATATACAGTGCATAGGTCGCAAGAGAAATTGGATCGAGTGTTCCATTGGCGATAAAATAACCGCCGGCAACTAGAATTGTCAGATACAGCATTCCCTGAAAGAAATTATTCCCGGCATGGAACAGTCCCATACGGTAATAGTTATTCGTCTTGGACTGTAGAAACAGCTGATTGCTGTGAGAAAATTTATCACGCTCAATATCTTCATTGGCGAAGGATTTCACAACACGGATACCGGCAAGAGAATCCTGCAGGCTTGCATTGACACCGGCAATCTTACGGCGGTTATCCATAAAGGTTGCCTGCATTTTCTTATTTTGCAGCATACTGAATATCAGCATAACTAGCGTTACTGCAATCAGAATCAGGGTCAGCGGTACATGGATGTACAGCAGTAATAGAAAGGAACCGATAATTTTCAATAGCGAGATAAATACATTTTCCGGTCCGTGATGCGCAAACTCTGAAATATCAAACAAATCAGAAACCAGCTTGCTCATCATTTCACCGGTATTGTTCCGGTCATAGTAGGAGAAGGACAGCCGCTCAAACTGATCAAACAGATCCTGACGCATATCGCTCTCCATACGTGCTCCCATAATATGTCCCTGTGCTGTTACATAATACCGGCAGATTGCACGAACGATATACATTACAAGCAGTCCTGCACCAAGCAGAAGCAGACTGTCCATAATCATATCCTTCGGTTGAATATAAAATGTAGTATTCAGATAGCTCAGAATCTGTGGAAATGCAAGATCCACTGCACTGATCACAAGTGCACAGAACATATCAAGAAAGAATACAGTCTTATATGGCTTATAGTAGCTTATAAATTTCTTCATAACTTCCACTCAAAAATCCCTCCATTTCGCATACTGCATTATTATACACGATTTGAAAGTTGCTTACAAATCATATCCACTCATTACAAAATAAGACGTTTATTTTTATTCATTTACATAGTTTACGTTAATTTCATATGTTTTGTATATGTTAGTTTAACAATAGTCTAACAAATATTTATCTTGTTAATCTCTGTTAAAAGAAATTCTAATGGCTCATGTGTGTAATTTTTATCTGTGGTTCCTTGTCGTACGTGCCCCATTATAAGCTGCCTTGCACCTTCTTCCACATGTGCAGTTTTTGCTATAGTAGCGAATGTGTGCCTGGTATCATATGGTTCACTATGGTTAAGGCCTAATTCTTCCATTTTATCGTGGAAAATTTTCATATATTTTTTATAAGTATACCTAGCTCCTTTATCGAAACATAGATATTCATATTTATAGGTTTCCATAAAATACTTAACGATAAAAACGGCATCCCTATGTAATGGTATGATTCTGTTTTTGCCTGCGTCTGTCTTAATACCTCCTATAAGGTAATGCTCGTCCAGATATATTTTTGATCTTGGGAGGTCAAGCAATTCTGCCGGTCTCATACCTGTCAGAATAAATAACAAAATCAATTTACTTTTATCCGTATTATCGCAAATCAATTTGTACATTTCATCTATGGTGAATACTCTTCTGACAGCACGTTTTTCAGCTGTTGCTTTATATTCAATATATTCCGTTGGATCATCGTCTCTTGAAATCAATTTCTTTTTCCTTGCATAATTATAAACAATATTGCAAACGTTTCTCATGTGGGTTAGTTTAGATATTCCACTACCATTTTGCATCTGTATATCGAAGCAATGCTGTAATTTGTCTACACTTATGGTGTTTATTTTTATATCATGTACAGGCTGTAAATGTTTAAATGCTGTTTTAACTGAACTGTCCCAGCTTTTTGATTTTCCTTGTCCGAGTCTTTCAAATTCTTTATTCCATATCTCTTCAAATGTAGGTATATCATCAGAAATCATCACTCGATCTTTCTGTAATATCAATTTTCCTTCTGTCAAAAGTTTAGATTTGAATAAATCGTTGTATATAGTCATGTCTGGAAAATCTTCGACGCAATCAGGTAATGCTTTGGAGGACTGCATATCGTAAATAAAATGTATATATTCTTTTTGCATGGATGCGTGATTCAGCGTATAGTCAGGATATAAAGCGTATTGATTCAATACAACCCCTAGCAAAGCCTTCTGAGCATCAGCTTCACTTTTGAATGTTCCAATACACTTTTTCTTTAAAGTAGCCACATACGGCTTCCTGCGACCGGTTCCGAGGAATGCAACACACCCCATACCTTTTGGACGTCTTTTCATTTTCATACCCTCTTTCTTTCATAATGAATATATGGTAAAATTGGGTATAGAAAAACCATTATGTCTTGTGAGGACTTTTTGTTTTTCTATACAGCGGTATTCCAGTACCGCTATTCACTCCGCGTTCCAGCGCGGGGTGTTTTTATTTATTATTAACAATCGTTTTTAATACTTTCTTAATATTTTCACTGTCTTCTAATAATTTTTTACTTTCTTCCTTTATTTTTTTGATTTCATTATTTATAGCTAAATATTCCGATTTGTTTACAGGAATCATATCTTCATCTTTGTAAATAATATATTGAAAGAAAACAGAATTTTTATCCAAGTTCTCTGGTTCAATGCTTTTATTTACTACATAATTATATATATCTTTCATGCAATCGATATTAAGAACACCAATATGTCTCATTATTTGATAGATTGCACTTTTTTTTGCTTCGATTATTCCTTCATCCTCTAAGGCAAAATCTATATCCATCAAATCCCATGATTTTAAGTCTTCTAGCCATTTATCTAAAAGAGGTTTCCCCTCAGCAGATGTAAGATCCGTAGCTAATAGAATTTCTTCATCAATGTTAAATGCTTTTGCCAAAGATTTGATTTCTTCGACAGTTGGTTCAACTTTTCCTAATTGCAATTGATTTAATCTTTCTTTATCAATGTGTAAGCTATCATATTTATACTCGCCTAGATGTTCCATCTGAATTATCATCATTAAATTAAGATTAGATATGAATATATTTTTATTAAGTTCTTTAACTGGTTTACTAGGAACATCATATCCCATCAACCAAGCCTCGCTTACATTTAAAGCTTTGCTTAAAACAAATAGTTTCTCCTGATTTGGCTCATTTTTCCCTGATACATATTGACTTATATCTGATTTATTCATTTTGACAGAATATTCATTACAGAAAGGTTTTGTCAAATTCAAAATATCAATTTGTCTGAGTTTTCTATCTTCCATAATTTTTTTTAACCTAACGGATGTCGTTTCTTTTTTCACGTTATCACCTCCTTGTACTATGAATATAACACATATTATACGAAAGTTCAATAATCAAAACGTTTTAAGTTCAAAATATTGAATTTGTGGTTGACTTATCTTATTTATTGTTATATTATGTAATCGGTTCAAATGATTGAACTTGAAAGGAGGATGTAAATGACCCGTTTCGATTACAGCAAATTGAGAGGAAAAATAATAGAGAAATACGGAAATCAATATTCTTTTGCAAAAGCAATGAATTGGTCTGAAAGAACACTGTCTCTAAAATTAAAAGGAGAGAGAATCTGGACGCAGAAAGACATTTGCAAGGCCATTGATTTGCTTGAAATCCCTAATAAAAAGATTGCAGAATATTTTTTTATGAATGAAGTTCAAAACTTTTAACAAATGGAGGGCTATATGCAGGAACTAATCAAGTTACAATATGACAACGACCGTATAACGGTACTGGCAAGAGATTTACATGGATTCTTGGAAATTGAAAGTAATTTCACAACATGGTTCAGACGTATGTGCGAATATGGATTTGAGGAAGCAAAAGACTTTGTTCCATTTCTGGAAGAAAGTACAGGAGGTCGACCGGCTACTGATTATCAGATTACTATCGAAATGGCGAAAGAAATCGCTATGATTCAGCGTAACGAAAAAGGTAAGCTGGCAAGACAGTATTTCATCCAAATTGAAGACGATTGGAACAGTCCACAGAAAGTTATGGCAAGAGCTCTGCAAATGTCACAAAGAGAACTACAGACATTGAGAACAGAAAACAAAGAAATGAAACCTCTGGCATTGTTCGCAAGTGCTGTTAAAACAAGTGACGATAGTATTTTGATTGGACAATTAGCTAAGCTCATAAAGCAGAATGGTCGTGACATGGGACAGAATAGATTATTCGCTTGGATGAGAGAGGAAGGATATCTTTGCTCAAAAGGTGAGAATTACAACATGCCAACACAGAAGTCTATGGATTTAGGTCTCATGGAAATTAAAGAGCGGACAGTCAACAATCCGGATGGCAGTGTGAGAATCACGAAAACACCAAAGATTACCGGAAAAGGACAGATTTACTTTGTCAATAAATTATGCAGTGGATTTAATACATAGAAAGGAGGTCTATAAATGGCAGAACAAAGTATTTTAACATTCGACGGTGTTCACTGCTATCTTAAAGCAGATGGAACAGCATATTTGAAATTAGAGGACGTAGCGAGGGGGCTCGGATTTACTACCGTAGCCACAAGTGGCAACGAAGTTATCAGATGGTCAAGAGTAAGAAAATATTTGCAGGAATTAAATGCACCTGCATGTGGGGACACTGACTACATTCCAGAACAGGTGTTTTATATGCTTGCTATGAAGGCAAACAATGAAGCTGCAAAGGAATTTCAAAGAAAGATAGCTTATGAAATTATTCCGGAGATCAGAAAAACAGGTCATTATTCAAATAAAGAAAACGGCATCATTCCTATGGAGAATTTGTCTATTGAAATGCAAGCACTTCTAATGCATGATAAGAAACTCGTTGAGCAGGATAAGCGAATTGCTGTACTGGAGGATACGACTAAAATTAACACTAGCCAGCGCCGCAAAATCAGAGGTGCAATCCACAGTGCCGTTGCTTCTGCATGTGGTGGGATAAAGACCATCGCTTATAAAGAAAACAGCAAAAGAGTATATAAAGCCGTATACAACTTCTTATACGAACATTATGACATTTCAGAATATGCTGATATCCCCAAGGTCAAATATAATGAAGCTTTATCGCTGATTGAAAATTGGTATCCAAGCTACGACCTGCAGTTAAGCATTGATTTATCCAATAACTGCAAACAGCAGGAAATGGATCTGGATTCTAATAATTAAAATGTCCTCACAAGACAAGAAGAAAAGGAGGTAAGCATGGCGAAGCAGTATCTAAATGCTGACGACATTCAGGAAATAATGGGAATCAAACAAACTAAGGCCTATGATGTCATAAGACAATTAAATAAAGAACTTAGAGAAAAAGGATTCTTTACTATTGAAGGAAAAGTCTCTAGGCGCTATTTTAACGAACGTCTCTACAATGACGAAACAACAATAAAAGATAATGAATCACAAAAAAAGGATGCTTAATGTCTCGACCTCATTAAACATCCGAAGGAGAAATCTCCTGTACTATAAACACATCTATAGTATAGCAAGATTTCTCCTGATTATTCAAGGAGGAAATGAAAAATGAATATAAATATGCGTATTTTGGCCGATATCATATGCATTTCAGCATGTGTATACTGTATCGCCTATTATACAAAATGTCTGATTAGACATGAGAATCCACTTTTCGAGGAGGTGGACGAATGAGCAATTTTAATAGAGGGATGCCTGGCCAACAGCCATGCGTTCACATTGATATGGCTGTATTAGGATCAATGCTTTATGAAATATGGGATTACGCAAAAGCAGGCTACGAAGCTGCTAAAGCATTTATGAAATCGGATTTACGTATTGAGTATGTAAACATGGAGCTTTCCTATAATGACGGCAAGGCGATAGCATATGAGAGATACAATGAAATCAAATCTGTAATGCAGAATGTTATAAGACGATGCATACATGAGAAATCATTGCATCAGGAGGTACTACATGACTAGAAATGAGGTGCTTGATAAGCTGCTTTCCAAGTACGGTAAGTATGGCTATACTCGTTTGAAGATTGGTCGGTTTATCAAAGATGGCGAGAAACACGGATTCTTTTACACAATGATTTACAACGGATTAAGAATGGCGTTATCCAATGCAACTGGTGAGCATGAATATTTCAGCCTGCAGGACATGATGGAAATCACCGGGGAAACACAGGGTGAACTAATCGCCAGAATTGAGGAATCAAGAGAAGAATTACAAAAGAATGGAGAAGACCCGGATGATTTTTTTGTTCAGGTGACTCCTAAGGAGTTGCGATCATGAAGAAAATTGAAATACGTGATTTAGAGGATGAAATCGCTACTTTGGAAATGTCCATATCGCTTTTAATGGTAGTGAAGGATGGTATCAAAGGCTATTTATACAACAATGAGGAAACTATTGACGCAGCCCTCTATTCAGTTTTGAATATCCAGCGTGATGCGCTGGATCGTCTAAGAAGCAAATACCAAGAGTTGATTATGGAGGTGTCCAATGCAAAATATTGATGATGTCGTTATTGAATTACCAGAATACAATGAGAAAATCAAGCAGCAGTTCAAAGCAACGAGTGAATTTATTAGAAATCTACCTTTAACACGAGAGCAGAATGATGAGCTTGTATATCGCCTTGTTGACGATGTTAGAGCAGCAAGACAAGATGGATTTGCTTGCGCTATCTGTAAACTGATTGAAAAAGAAGCATCTACGGACGAACCCGACGACACTAAGAAAGAGCACCTCAACAATGGTTTACGCAAATATGCAGATAAAGTAAAGGCTCATGTCTTACCCGAAAATGATTGCACGCTGGATGAAGCACTAGAGATTTTAGATGGTGCAATGGATCCGATGGATATATTCGACCTTGCCTTTTACTTGGGTTATGGAAAAGCTATGAGGATTCCGGAAGCAGAAGGGAGTTATCAGGCATGACGAATGAACAGATAAACGCATTGAATGAAAAGTATCGTAAGAGCAAGGACTACAAGCCTGTCACAAGAGAACAGCGTATCAAGTGGATCAACAGAACGATGCTTGAATTATCCGACAGCGATTTAAAAAAATTGTATGACATATCATTACAGATGTGGAAGAAAGGATGGAAGGTATGAAAATCAAGCAGAGAAGAAAAGAGTTCGGTATCTCTAGAAAATCAATGGCTAAATTATTGGGTATCACTAGGAAGCAGTATAAAGCGCTGGAAGATAATACTGGTGAATTTGCAATCGGTGTCATCACACAAATCTGTCTGATATTTAATATTGAAAATGTTTCAGATGTTGAGCGAAAGAACACATATCCGTTTTTGAAAAGAAAACGACTCATTCAGGGGCTTTCCCTGCGCGATACAGCGCATAAAGTGGGAGTGAATGTATTTACCTATTGGATGGTAGAACGTTATTGTAGAAGGCTGGATGATGCAACACTAGAAAGAATTGCAGAATTGTTAACACCGGAAGTAGAGTTTTCAGCGTTTAGGGAGGCATTCTTATGTATAGAGTAAGTGAAAGCATTGCTAAAGTCGGTTCAGAGTTCCTACTGGATATCATGAGCTGCGAAACACCAATCTATTTTCTGTATTATAACGGGAGCATGTGGCTTCCTTTGGAATGTGTCGTATTGGCAATTACTAACGAACAAATGATGGTACGGTATGAAACACGTCCAGGATGGCCTGAAACAGACTCACAGCAAGGCGTTAAGATGCACTGGATAGAAATATCCGACCATAATGTAAACTGGTTCACAGACGGAGCGGAAGCGGAATTTGAATCAGATGAGAGAAACGATATTATCAGGGAGGGTAAGATAAATGAAGCTTAACTTAGACTACAACAATAACGCTGTGCGTATCGGTGTGGAGTTATTTGACGATGGTACAAAATACGAACAGGAATACAACATTAAAGCAGACAAGGATATTCATATCGACTTTGCTACAGACTTCATGGCTGACTTATACGGCCGTGAGGATATGTATGCGAAAACGGTAAAGATAGCTACGAAGATGGAAGAAAACATAAACACTCTGGTTCACCATCTGGTAGAAATGCAAGCAGAAGAAAAGCATATCGAATGCGCGCTTTCACAGGAGTAATAGATGGCAGAAGCAAAACGATACTACTGGATAAAATTAAAGGAAGACTTCTTTCAGGATGATGCTATTTCATGGATTGAAGAGCAAAAAGATGGAAAAGAATGCTGCCTGTTTTATCTCAAATTATGTCTAAAATCATTACGAAATCAAGGTGTGCTCGTCCGTTATATTGGTGACTCACTGATACCTTATGATGAGAAGAAATTAGCAGAAATTACGAGCACTCGATTGCAAATTGTAAAAAAATCTATCAAATTGTTGTCAGAAGCTGGTCTAATCACTGTCATGGACACAGGAGAAATTCAAATAGAAAGATTTGAAGAAATGGCAGGGAATGAAACAGCAAAAGCCGAATATATGAGGCGAAAACGCATGTTAGATAGGAACAATGACAGTAACGACAAAGGAACAATGTTACCAGAGTGTTCTACAGAAGTTCTAAAATCGTTACACAGAGATAGAGATAGAGAAAGAGTTATAGATAAAGAGTTAAAGAATAGTGCTCAGAGCACCTCCAAAAATAGTGCTGCTGAGCCTGTCGCTATCACGCTGACACTTAACGATAAAAGTGAGTATGAAGTGACAGAGAATCTTGTGGAGGAATTGAGTGAATTATATCCTGCAGTTGATATCTTACAGGAGTTGAAAAAAATGAAAGGATGGATAATGTCCAATCCTAGAAAAAGAAAAACTCGTAGCGGTATTTTAAAATTTATAAACAGCTGGTTGTCTAAAGAACAGGATAAAGGATACTCGAACAAAGGACATTCAGATAAAGGCAGTTTTACTGGATTAGGAGGTTAAAAAGTGACAAACAAAGAAACGGAACAGGTATTGAATAAAATTATTGGTGTGTATTCTAATTTTCTCATGGGTAGGAATATTAGAACAGTTTTTGATGCATGGAATGAAACTATGAAGGAACAGGACTACAACAAAGTCACGAAGAAATTAAATGCATGGATAGCGGAGAATGAAAAACCTCCGCTTCCATGTAATCTGATAACGGTAGATTGGAGGAAATGTTATGAACACCAGTTCAATGATTGAAGCACAAGCAGCTGCTATCGGTATGCTCTCCGTTTACAATGAATTATTTGCAGTTTCTATTTTAGAACCGGAACATTTCGTAGGACCATATCAAAACATTTTCAAGGCTATGCTCGATTACTACAAGAGAAATGGATTCATAACGGTAGAAGCATTGCTGGACTATCCAGGATTTGATATAGACCTTTACGCAAAGTGCTCGGACATCACTTACTCAGGAGATATAAAAAATTTCAAGCGTATACAGTGTGTTGTGATTGATAAATTCAAGGAGCGTAAAATAGTTGAGATAACAGATAAACTGAAAGAACACAGTATCAGCTTGGACGAATACAACACAGTCTATCAGAAAGTATGCACATTAGATACTGCAGAGTCTTACAAACTGGATTTAGAGAAGCTTTTAGAATCATGCAGAGACGATAAGAAAAGCATCTATTTCAAGAAATATCAGCAGTTGGGTTCATTGTTGAGGTTAAAAGAAAATGATTTCATGGTAATAGCCGGTGCAACTGGTTCAGGTAAATCTGGATTCGCATTGAACCTGTTGAATGATCTGTCATGGAGATATGATTGCCTGTATTTCAATCTGGAAATGGTCCCGCAAGAGCTTCATCAGAGGCTGATATCCATTAACTGCGGGCTTGACCAAAACTACATAGCATCATACGAAAGAATGTCAGAGACAGAAGTTAATGATGTGAATAGAGCTGTCAATTCAATAGCGCAGCGATCTATTGAGGTTGTAGACAAGAGCCAGTCTATAGATTCTATCCGGTCGATGGTCGCCAGTCATGATGGGAAAAGGCATATCATCGTACTCATTGACCATATTGGGCTTATTGGCTCACGAGCAAGGAACTCATATGAACGTATGACAGAAATTGCAAAGGAGCTGCGTAAGATCAGCTTAGATTATAACTGCACGATTATAGGATTATGTCAGCTGAACCGTGATGCCACTAAAACATCAGGAAAACCAAAACTGTCAATGCTGCGGGATAGTGGAGAAATCGAACAGAGCGCGAGCAAAATTCTGTTCGTATGGCAGGATGATGATGGTTATTCTCTAGTGTTGGAAAAGAATCGAAGTGGGCCAACAGGCTATGTCCCTATCACCTACAACAAGAAGAACCAGGTCATTAGTGAGGCAAGGCCATGAATCAATGGGAAGTGTATGAGGCATTAAAGAAGCCCTCTACAGCTGAAATTAAAAAGCTAGAAGAAACACCTCCGGAAGTAGTAAAAGAAGCTCTTATAGAATTTCTAGTTGTTTCACAACGAGGGAATCTGAATGAAGAAGTGTGTAAATTGTAAATACTTCGGTACTCACGGTGAGCATCAAGGCCGCATGATGTATTATTGCGACCATATGAATGCGCGCAAATATACAGAAAATGATTTTGTATGTTACGGGCATCCGGATAAACCAATCATTACACAGGCACCACACTGGTGTCCGTTGAATCGAAAGAAGGCGAAGAATGAAAAAGAAAATGAGCGAGCAGGAGCGTAAAGCTCTACAAGTGAAGTTAAGAGATTTAGAAGAATTATACGCCGCCGGCTACCGCTTTGTTGCAAGAAATCAGAGCGGTGAACTGAGAGCGTACAAAAGGAAACCTTACAAGGAAATCAATTTCTGGTTCAGCAATGGTTATGGTCAAGGGTATGCAATCACTATTCGGCATGACATGTTTGATATGCTGAATTGGAATGATCAGGAACCAGCACACATCAAGAAAGCGATAGAATCCATCAGGATGCAGCTGGAGGGAAATGAATGAGATATACAACATTAGCCCAAAAATATAAAGTGGAAATCGATAAAGTAAGGGTGAATGGTTATGATGCTTATGTTCTGCATGAAGCCAATCTCCTATTGTTATTCTACACAGCAGAGGAACTGCAGCAGTATCTGGAAGAGGTGTATTGATGAAATCGAAGAAAGAGAAGCGAAAAGATAAAGAAATTTGCAAGGACTTTTATAACAAATGCCGGAACTATCATAGAAACTTGTCTAAGATAGAAGTGAACCGGTTGAAGTATGATGAGATAATGAATGACATGTATGGAGTAAGCTCAGTCGTGATGAAGGATGTCATCATGGAGAATGCTGGTGACCCAAGTCATGTATGGGATCACTATCTGGTCGAAAAGAAGGACGAGCTTTTATTGGAGAGAGCTGCATTGCTGTACGACACAGTGATCGTGAACAAGGTACTGAATAATATTGCTGATGGTGAAGTGGTTGATATGATAACTGAATGCTATATTGATAGAAACAAAAAACATGATGATATAGCGTATAATCATAATCGAAGCAAAGGCAAGATGTACCGTGATATGAATGAAGAAATTCTGAAAATTTTAAAATAATGGAACTCAGTTCTACGTTTTCCGTGGTATTATGATAGCATGGATTGAGCAGGGAGATACACCTTGTTCAAAACAATGGCCTGCAATGCAAATGTACGCAGTGTATTGCTAAACAACCTTTCCTAAAGGTGCTTGTTCGTACAAATCAATCACCAGTGACATATGCGTGGGTAGGTACGGCTTAACGGCGATATGTCACAATAAAATTAATATCAAAGCAGGAATGAACCTCATATTGTTGAGAACGCCTGTTAGATATATTGGTTGCCCTGGTGGCGGAATAACCAAAAGAAAAAGCGGTAAGGAATCCTAAGCGGACTTACCAGCGTAAAGCGTCTGAAAAGGGCGCTTTTAATTTACCTTTCTTTGTAGTATGATATACATAATAAAAAAAGAGGGGGGGATTATATGACTGTGGATGAAATCATACAATATGTTGTTGTCGTATTTTTTAGTTCAGGCTTAATCTCAACAGTGATAGGTTTGATTTTCAATAAAGCAATAGGAAAAAATATTGAAAAATACAAATATGAGTTAGATAAAAAAGCGACAGATTATAGTTTTCATCAATCACAAAAAATGAAATGGAATGATGAAAATAAACATAAAACATTAGAGAAAATGCAAAATGTGTATGAATTAGCAATTGATTTGGCTTTTGCATATGATGATATATTTCCATCAAATACATATAAAAGAGATATGATAACATATTTAGATAAAAATGGTAAAAAAGATCTTTTAGATAAATATTTGAAAGCTAGGCAGGATTATGAGAAAATTGTTAACAAGGTCTATATAGTTGTAGATGATGATTTTTTTAGAATTTCAAACAAGATATTGAAAAATGTCAATAAGGAAGAAGAAATGTTTACTAACTATGTTATTAAAGATGAGTATGAAATGAGTATTTATGAGGAAAATACTTATTATGTAAATAAGAATGGTAGAAATACAATGTATATAAACGAAATGGCTAACTATATCAAAGAAAAAATGCGTAAATGATGCTATATATCAAGAAAAGTAGAAGCTACATATGAATGGTCTATAAGCGTTATCACCTTGCATATAAAGCAAGCCATAAGAGAACACAAAGCAAAGACATTAGATAGGTGTCTTTTTTTACTTTTTATCATATTGTGACATAAAAAGTGTAACAATTCACGATATAATTCCATTATGAAAGGTTGTGTGATAAAATGCTATTAAAGAATAGAAAAAAAGAGGGGTTTATCATGCAAAAAGAGGAACTTGTATTGCGGTTTGAGGGTGAAAATGATATTGATTTAGAGACGTTAGCAAAATCGTTAAATTCTACATCAATAATTGCTAAAGAATTGGCTTCTGAATTGGTTGGAGAAAATGAATACTGTAAAATCATTGTCAAAAACATTCAACCTGGAAGTTTTAAAATGGTAATTCAAACTATTGTAGAAAATGTAGCAGCTGTTATGCCTTTGCTAGAACCATTACCGTCGATTATTAAAGGGGCGAAAGAAATTTTTGACCTAAAAAAGAATTTAAAAGACGAAAATCCTAAAAGTATAACAGTGAATGGTGATTATGTTAATGTTGAGAGTAATAACGGGACCATAAACGTTATAAATAGAGTTGTTTTTGATGCTTATACATCAACTGATAAAATAGAAAAAGCAATTTCTTCTTTGAGTACGGCTGTTTTTAATGATAGAACCAGAAGCGGATTGGAAATTTCATTTAACGAAAAGGATGGATCAAAGAGCAGTATCCAAATGAATAAAAACGATTTATGTAAAATGTCCCATGAATTGGATGTGACGTCATTCTCACAAGATATGGAAGAAAGAGAGTCGGTTGTTTTTATAAAAGTAGTAAAGCCAGATCTCGTCGGAAAAACAAAGTGGACAGTATATAGAGATACACAAAAAATAACATGTGATATACTGGACGAAGGTTTTCTGAAAAAAGTCAGAAACGGGGATATTCTGTTTAAAGGTATGATGCTGATGAAAGTAAAACTGCTGTCTAGGTATAAAATTTTGGACAATGGATTGCCCGATAACACTGTTAAAGCAATATACAAAATATCAGAAGTGTTGGAAATTGAAATTGACAACAAAATGGTAAATGTAGCAGAAAAATAATGGAAGAAAAAAGTGCACCCATGTGGTGCTTTTATTTTACCCAGAAAGGAATGATATACATGAAAGTAAGAAAGAGGCCGGTTGTAGTGGAAGCAATACAGTGGACAGGTAAAAATCACAGAGAAATGTTTGATTTCTTGACAGGTTATCAAAAACAAAATGAATTCATGACCGCTTACGGAGATACATTTTATATTGACCATTCACAGGTAGAAGGCGGTTTGATCATCAGGACGTTGGAAGGCGATCACATTGCTCGAATTGGCGACTACATCATTAAAGGCGTACACGGCGAGTTCTACCCATGCAATCCGGATATCTTCAAAAAAACATACGAGGTGTTATAAATGATTTTTCGTAAACGTAAAAAACATACATATAGAATCATAATGGATTGTGACACTGCAGAAAACATCGAAGCAGAAACAAAAGAAATTACAATTAACAATTTGAATAAGATACTGTGTGACATGATAAATCAATCCCTAGAAGAGATAGGTGTCATAAATCTTAGAGTAGAGGTACTAGAGGATGATCACAGTATGTAAAGACTGCCCTAAACGCCATCCAGGATGCCACGGAGACTGTGAGTGGTATAAGGCAGAGCGTAAGGCGTTGGACAAGGAAAACGCACGCAGGCGCAACGAGAGTGCTGCTAAATATGCAGCAGCAAGCAATTGGTGCTATGACAGGAGAGGTGTGAGGAAATGAAGAAAACAATATATATAGCAGGAGAATGTAAGTTAATAATGAATTTAGATAAGCGTGGCGTGTGGTTCTGCGTACAAACCCCTAATATGAGTAGCGGTATTTATCCAAGAAGGCCAATAAAACTTTTACTAGAAGCATTGAATCGCAAAAGTAAAAAATTGATAGAAGCTGAAAATGAATTAGAAAATCATTTAATTCACGATACCCCTAATGGCTATCGGAAAATAGAGGGCTGAGAAAATGAAGGTAAATGTGTTAGGCACAGTGTATAGAATCAAATATGTTCCTTCCCTTGATAGTAGAGGAGGAGAAACGGATTTCTATACTAAAATAATTAGCATCAGCGAACAAGAAGACGTTCCGGCGGAATTTAAAACAGACAATCTAAAAGAAATGCAGAGGCATGTATTAAGACACGAGCTGATACACGCCTTTTTGTTTGAGTCTGGCATGGACCAGAGCAGCGCTGCACACGGAGCATGGGCCGTTAATGAAGAAATGATAGACTGGATGGCAATACAGATGCCAAAGATAATGGCAGCTTATGATAGCATCGTAAAACAGAGATTAAAGTATGCAGATGCTGATACAATGGCACCTGCAGCATGATTTACAAAACGACAATAGGAGGTGGTGATATGACGTGAAAGAGAATTGGGAGCTTGCATACGAAGATAGATGCAAAGGAATGAAAATAAAGGATATAGCAAGTAAATATGGCGTTACAGAGAATACTGTAAAGTCATGGAAGAAGCGTCATTGGAATTCTATTGAGGGTGCACCCCCAAAAAAGAAAGCAGGTGCACCCCTAAATAATAAAAACGCAACAGGTCCACCAAAGAATCAAAATGCACGTAAACATGGTTTGTTTGCTAAGTGGCTTCCTGATGAAGTACAGGAGATTGTAGGAGAGCTTAAGTCGATAGACCCCATCGATATACTGTGGGATAATATACAACTACAATATGCAGCCATATTACGATCGCAAAAGATTATGTGGGTTACAGACCATGACGATATGACAAAGGAGCTAAAAAAAGAAAAGCGCCATATTAAAACTAGACAAACCGAAAAAGCTGATACAAAAGATGAAACTGTTGAGCTTGAGTATGAATTACAGTTTGCGTGGGATAAGCAAGAGACCTACATAAAAGCGCAGACACGTGCAATGGGCGAATTAAGGTCAATGATTAAGCAGTATGATGAGCTGCTGCATAAGAACTGGGGCACTGCCAGTGAGATTCAGAAAGCACAGCTTGCACAGATACAGGCACAGACAGATAAGCTTACCATATTAAAAGGCGATGATGAACAGCTTTCAAAAGTAGATAAGATTCTGAAGGAGATGCAACGAGATGCTGAGCGAAAAGCAGGCTGAATTCATTCGTGAAGGGAACCATCGCTGGAACTTCAAGATAGGGGCCACCGGCACCGGCAAGACATACCTTGACTTTACCTATCTGATACCACAAAGGCTGCGGGAACGCCACGGAAAAGAAGGATTGAATGCTCTGATAGGCGTTACACAGCAGACAGTCGAGCGTAACGTGCTGGAACCAATGCGTGAATACTGGGGACCTGACTTAGTAGGGGATATCCGGAAGGGAACCAATAAGGTCCATCTGTTCGGGGAGGATGCTTACGTATTGGGCGCTGAGAAGATAAGCTCTGTCGCAAGGCTGCGTGGATCCACATTGAAATATTGCTACGGTGATGAAACAGTAGACTGGAACAAAGAAGTCTTTCAGCTGCTGAAATCACGATTGAGGACAGGATATAGCCTGTTTGATGGCACTGGAAACCCACAGCATCCAAAGCACTGGCTGAAACTATTCATCGACAGTGATGCTGATGTGTACTGTCAGCAGTATAAGCTGGATGATAACCCATTCCTACCTGATGAAGTGAGAGAAGAACTGAAAAAGGAATACTTCGGTACCGTAGAATATAACCGGTATATCCTTGGAGAGTGGTGCAATGCTGAAGGACTGATATTCAAACCATATGCGGATAATCCAAAACTCTGGGAAGTAGAGATACTTCCTTTTTTTCAGATGGTCAATATCGGACTGGATATCGGAGGTACGAAATCTCATTCCACGCTCGCAGCTACAGGGATAGCACCGGCTTACAGTTCGATCTGTACGTTTCTGGAAAAGAAAATCGTTCATGCAAAAGGTACGATCGATACGGTAAGTATCTGCCGTGCATGTGTGGAAATGATACAGCTTTGCATCCTGGAGGGGTATTATCCAGCTTATATATTCGTTGATAATGCGGAACAGGTCATCCTGAACAGTATCCGGGGATATGTACAGCGAGCCGGTTATACGACGGTCGTATGGGATTGCAAAAAGGTAGAAGGAAAAGACAGGATACTTGTCTATAATCTGCTACTTGGTCAGAAGCGTATGCTGTTCCGGAATGTACCGACAGTCTCCGAAGCGCTGGCTACGGTCCTTTACGATGAGAAAAAGGATGAGGATGCTATCTTGGATGATTTTACGACTGATGTCGATAGCTTCGATGCACATTTCTACAGCTGGAGCTTTTTCATGGATTACATTACCGCATTCAGATAGGAGGGATGCTATGAAGAACGTTTATGAGGTTCTGAAGGACCTCGGGCATGAGATACCGGAAGAATTACAGCAATATTACGGTAACATCGAATACTGGAAACAGTGGTGGCAGGGATATGTGCCAAAATTCCACCAGTATAAAGTAACAAACATTGAAAAAGAATTGATGACGATGAAACGAAAATCACTGAAGATGGCTAAAAAAGTATGCGAGGACTGGGCCAATCTCCTTCTGAATGATAAGACTACGGTGATCATCGATGAGACGATGGATGTCGGCACGGATGGGAAAGATGACAGCAAAGATAATAAAATAAATGAATCTCAGAAATTCGTCACCGGCGATGAAAACGAACAGGCAGGTGGCGTTTTTGGATTGTCTAAATTCTGGAAGAATGGTAATAAGACTGTAGAAAAAGAGTACGCTCTGGGAACAGCTGCATTCATCCTTGTGCCTCACAAAGCAAAAGTGCGGAAAGGGAAGCTGACAGCAGAAAGTGTAAAAATCAACTGCATCAAGGAAGCCTGTTGTATCATTCCATTATCGTGGGATGGTGACGATATTACAGAATGCGCATTCGCCAGCAGCAAGCAGATATCAGGGAAGTCTTATATGTACCTGCAGGTCATGCTGCAGTTGGATGATGGCCGTTACAGGGTGGAAAATCATTACTATCTGAAAAGCGGCGATTCATATGAACCGGTCAGCTCCAATCCAAAAGGTGAAGCACTGTGGTATATCCTTCCTGCGAAGCCTTTCTTCATATTGACGCCAAACATCGAAAATAATATCCTGGAAACGACACCGATGGGGATATCCGTATTTGCAAATGCGACAGATCAGCTTCAGGCATGTGATATTGCCTATGATAACATGTATACAGATTTCATTTTAGGACGCAAGAAGGTGTTCATGAGTCAGGATGTCATCAGTACAGAGGACGTGCCGGTGATGGGGGATGATGGTAAGCCGAAGCTGGATAGTGATGGAAAGCCTATTATCAACAAGAAACCGATGGCCGGAGAAGCAATCGAACAGAGCATGTTCGTGAATGTTGGACAGCAGATGCCAACGGCAGATAGATTCTTCCAGGAATACAATCCATCCCTACGTGTGGAAGAAAATAAGAACGGTATCCAGTTTGCATTGAACCTGCTATCTTCAAAGGTAGGGTTTGGTCAGAATAAGTATCAATTCAGTATACAAACGATGGCAACGGCTACCGAGGTCAAGGCAAGCAGCAAGGATCTGACAGAAAGTGTATGGAAGCAACGTGTGGTGATACAGGATGTCTTGACTGAAATGACACGTTCGATTCTCACTATTGGAAGGGAATTGTGTGGCAAGTCTGTAAACCCTGATGCTAAGATCACTGTGAAATTCGACAATACGATGTTCAATGATGAAGAGGCAGAAAAACTCATGGACATGCAGCTGGTGAGCGCAGGTATCATGCTGGAATGGGAATGGCGTGTAAAATGGCTTGGTGAAACAGAGAGTCAGGCAAAGGAGATACTGAAATCAGCGAATAAAGAAAAGGGCATTACCTATGAGGACGACTGATGCTGGATCCATATTATCTTGCACATTGTTCTGATGAGATTGAAGTCTTATTCGCTGATCTGGAAACGAGTATACTGGAAGACATCGCCAGACGGATACACGAAAATAAGTATGAAACGACGAGCACTGCACAGTATCAGTTGAATCGTGCGAAGGCACTGGGATTGCATGATTCTGAAATCAAGAAGCAGATTGCTGATATACTGAAAATCAGTGAACAGCGTGTTTCAGAAATCATATCCAGTGCAGCATATGAGGCGGTTGAGTCGGATAACCTGATATTCAAAGAGGCATATGAGAGAAAGCTTATCAATACATTCAGATATGATAAAGCCAATCTCAGCAAGCTCATTCTGAAAGGCATCGATGCTACGAATGGAGAGATCCGTAATATCTGTAAGACCACAGCAAAGACAGCGAGGAAGCTGCTCATATCTTCGCTCGATCAGACATATCTTGGGATACAGAGTGGCGCTTTCAGCCAGCAGGAAGCTGTAGGCTTTGCTGTTGATAAAGTAGCCAAAACTGGATTGCAGTGGATCGATTATCAAAGTGGTACACACAGACGGCCGGACAGCGTGATACGCAATGCAATACGTTCCGGTGTCAATCAGACCGCTTGTAAGTGTCAGGAAAAGAACTTCGACGATCTGGGAGGGAATCTGGTTGCTACGACATCACATGTAGGAGCACGTCCAGAGCACGCAGCATGGCAAGGGAAAGTGTTCTGGTGGAAAAAGAAATACAAGAACTATCAGAATTTTGAACAAGCCACCGGGTATGGTACCGGAGCAGGGCTTGGAGGATGGAATTGCAGACATAGCTTCTTTCCATACTTTGAAGGATTATCTAATATGCCATTTGAGCATTACAGCAGTGCTGAAAACGATGCCAGATATGAACTTGACCAGGAACAGCGTTACAACGAACGAAAGATCCGTGAATGGAAGCGCAGGCAGGCCGTGAACAAGGCTGGAGGTGTAGACAACACCAGAGAAGCAAGGAAAGTCAGGGAATGGCAGAAACGCCAAGCAGACTTCCTAAAAGCACATCCGGACATGAAACGTAATTACGCTAGAGAGATGATCGAGGATGTAAGATCGCAGCGGAGAACGAAGCTAAAAGAATTTTATGCAACTGATGATAAAAGTGTTAAAATGAAGATAAGGGAAGCCGAATCAGCAATATCTAAAAATCAATTTGAATCAGCGATAGCATACGATCAAAAGGGAAATGTCATCTTCAAAAAAGATGGAGAAAAACACGAAGTTGAATTCACTATAGAGGAATTGAATAAAATGAAAGGGGCGATAGTAACACATAATCATCCTCAAAACACGACATTCTCTCCACATGACATCTATATGTTGAAGGATTGGAAACTACAAGAATTGCGTGCAGCTATCAATAAAGGTTCTTATGTTCTTCGTAATAATGATAAAATCACTCAGCTTCCTGATTTCACGGTGTTTCAGAAGGAGCATGAGCAGCTCTATTTGAAATATCTTAAGGTATATAAAAATAAATATCCAGACTGGAAAGACGATAAAAATAGAATGGATAGAGTTGTACAAAATAATGTTATGAACCGTCTTGCAAAGAAATACGGATTGCTTTATTCGTTTGAGGAGGATGCGGAATGATCTGGACAGATAAAAAAGGTGTAAGGCATAGCGATTATCATGTCTCTTGTGTAACATGTGCAATTTGCATGGATTGTAAACATTTCAAAGAAATGGGAAATATGAAGCCTATTTGTTCTGCCTTCCCGCAAGGTATTCCGGAAGCTGTATGGACCGGGACTTTACTACACACTATACCGGTAAAGGGTGATCATGGATTTCAATATGAGAAAGCAGAAATAGAGGACACAGATTTACCGGAATTATTATACGATGAAGATTAGCACTCATAGCGGGTGCTTTTTTAATACCTGGAAGAGGGTGAGAAAATGTGTAAACATGCATATATCACGAAGCAGCGAATCTATTATGATAAAGGATGCAGGGTCATACGTGAATATGATACCTGCATTTTTTGTGGCCGCAAGACGAAGCTGCCCTATTTCGGACCACATTTACAATGACCTGAGCATGTCATATAAACTGCATCATCACTCAATGGCAAGAGAGATAAAACTGCCAGCCTATTCCCGGAGAGAACCGGATATAAAAAACACAGGAGGAAACAATGGAATTTTTAAAAGAATTTTTAGGTGATGATCTGTATACTCAAGTTGAAGCAAAGCTAAAAGGCAATGACAAAGTAAAACTTGCAAATCTAGCTAGTGGAGAATACGTATCAAAATCTAAATACGACGATGAAATTAAAGTCAAAGACACAAAGATCACAGAGCTATCCGACACTGTCAAAAAATTCGATGGTGTGGATGTAGCGAAGCTGCAGCAGGATGTAAAGAACTGGGAAAAGAAGTACCAGGATGACCTTACATCCGCTAAGAAAGAAGCTGCTATCAAGCTGGCGATTGCGGATGCGAAGCCAAAGAGTGAAAAAGCACTGATGGCTTTTCTGGATACTGACATCGTCAAACTGAATGAGGATGGCACAGTTACTGGGTTGAAAGAGCAGCTGGAAAACATCAAAAAAGACAACGGTTTTCTCTTTGAAGATGATGGTCCGCAGAACGTGAATCTCGGAGGAGATCATGAAAATAAACCAGAAACAAAAGAATCGACTTGGGAATCTGCCCTTGACGATCACTATGGCAAAGAATAGGAGTGATGAATAGATGCCATTAACATTAGCGCAGGCAAAGGTCGGTATGGCCGACAAAGTAGACCAGATGGTCGTAGACGAGTTCCGCCGGGACTCTTTTCTTTTAGACAAATTGATTTTTGATAACGCAGTATCACCGGGTACCGGTGGCAGTACGATGACATACGGGTACATGCAGCTGCTTACTCCATCCACGGCAGAAGGACGTAAATTAAACGAAGAGTATAAGCCGGGTGAGGCCCTGAAAACTAAGAAGAATGCTGATATCAAGATCTTCGGTGGTAGCTTCCAGGTAGACCGTGTACTTGAGGATACGGCTGCAAAATCTGAAATCGCATTTCAGTTACAGCAGAAGACGAAAGCAGCTTCAAACAAGTTTCATTACGATTTCATCAATGCTGATTCTACAAACGAGGAAACTGATTTTGACGGATTGGAAAAATTGGTGAAGGGAACGAGTACAGAATACATCCCTACAGCAGCTATCGACCTATCAGACGAAACGAAGATTGCAGCAAACAGCAAAAAATTCGTGTTTGAGCTTGACCAGTGGCTGGGGACATTGGATGGACGTCCAGACATGTTGCTCATGAACCGCCGTATGAAAACGATCATGAGCGCAGTCGCTCGTGAACTGAAATATTTTACGCAGACAGAAGACGCTTTCGGCCGCAAGGTTAACAACTATGACGGCATCCCTATGGTAGATATGGGTGAGTATTATGACGGTTTGACCACTGTTCCGTGCGTAGCTACAGACACATCCGGAGAAACCTCTATCTATGCTGTCAAGATCGGTCTGGACGCCTGCCACGGCATTAGTCCGAAGGGAGAAAAGCTCATCAAAACCTATCTTCCGGATATGAAGGCACCGGGAGCTGTAAAGACTGGTGAAGTCGAAATGTTGGCAGGTATCGTGCTGAAGAACAGTAAGAAAGCTGGCGTCTTCCGCAAGGTGAAGGTCTCTGCTCCAGTAAGTGTAGTGAAATTAGCAAAGGGCAGCCTTGGTACTGCAGGAGATAAAACGATCACAGGATTAGAGGCAGGGAAGACATACCGTGTCCAGAATGCATCTACTGTGAAGTATACTGCTGCAGATGGAACACTTACAGAGGAAGCGGAAAAGGCAGCTCTTGGCGAAGGTATTACAGCTATCAAGGGGTTGACGAATGGCCGCATCTATCTCGTAGAGGAAGTATAACAGGAGGTAACCATGATCACATATCCGCAGTATCGGAATTGCGGTGGTTCTCTTGATGAATATGAATTCGGTCAGCTGGAGCCTGGTGTATGCCGGCTGATCGATTCGTATATCAAGAACAACATTCCGTATTGGAAGGTCAGGAAGCTGTCAGAGTATGATATCGATTTCAGCGATATCATTACGATGCAGGTAGACTTCATCGCTGAGAACGGTGGAAAAGCCGCTTTGAATGGTAATTCCGATTTCAATATAGCAGCAGTAACGACGAAAGGATTCAACTATCAGATGAAAGGAAAACAAGTACCTATGTTCAATAATGTTCCGTTATCACCAATGATGGTCACAGAATTAAGGGATCAGCTGCGGCAGGCAGGCCTGTTGACGATGTGCTTATGATACATTCACCTAGATTTATCCGACCTCATAGGATACTCATCAGAAACAAGGTGGATGAGCTAGATGGCGAGGCAAAGTATCAGACCACGACGGTCAATCATGTGTGTGCAGACGCTGCATATGGAATGAAGCAATCGCTGAAAGGTATCCAGCCTACCGGTGATCTTTTGGTCGTTATAGACATGAATGATCTGGTAGCCTTTGAAGGAGCTAAGAAGCGCATATACAAGGAACCACTGGTGTTTGATTCAATGGAGGATACAGAAGCATACTTCACCTTTCGTCCGGATGTGGACCTTATCGTATATAAAGGTCATGAATATACCGTAAATAGCGTCGGCGAGGTCAATCCGGTAAGTGATGAGCCTGATTTTCTGGAGATCATCGCAAATGAGTAGATTTGAATTCAATGAGGCTAAAGTAAAAGCAAGACTGAACAGCCAGACAAAAAGAGCCAGGCGTCTCCTGAAAAGTGAGATCGTCAAGGATACAGAGAAATTCGTGCCGATGCAGAGCGGGTATCTGAAGAACTCCATCACGAACAGCATCCAGAACGATGATGACTTTATCATCTATAACACACCGTACTCCAGGTTTTTATACTATGGGTACGTGATGATCGGAAAGATAACACATCGTCCTTGGGCTAGGCGAGGAGAAACAAAGGTCAAGACTGACAAAAGATTGAATTTTGGAAAGGTTCATCCAATGGCCTGCTCCCACTGGTTTGAACGCTCAAAGGCTCTGTACAAAGATAACTGGTTGAAAATAGCAAAGAAGGTGTATAGAAATGGACGATAGAAATAGTGTGACACCACAGGAGAATACGCAGGTCATTGAAAGTCTGTATAAGTATCTACAATCATTGAATATCGGTGTACCGATATCGATCGAGTATCTGACAGGCAAAACTCCTGCAATGGCAGTGAAACAGGTATCCACTGCCTATAAAACAAAAGTCAATATCATAGGCGGCTATGATGCAGAGCTGCCATTCGCCATCTATCACAGAGCAAAGGTCAGTGACCCCAACAGCATATTGGCGATCACGAAGCCGTTGAACATCATGGCAGATATCTTCGATATGGAAACGGAGAATCATTTTCCGAACCTCAGCCTTCCAGATTATGTGCCTGTGAAGATAGAAATGATATCGACTCCTGCAGATGACACAGGGAAAGAAAATAACGTAGCCACCTTCATGGCTATGTACAAGCTGACATACAAGAAGAAATCAAAATACAGTTAGGAGGTATTATATGTCACAAACAACAGGAATCGCAACTCGCAATGAGCTGCTTTCATTCATGAATACCGGCACATCGGATGCGCCTAAATGGTGTCTGATCGGTGAAGGATTTAGCGAACTGACAGAGAATCTGAACGCTAAGACGAAGGATAGTCACTATATCCATCAGGTATCTGGAACCTCATCCGTCATCGGTTATGCGCCGACATTCGATTTTACTGCAGAGCTGGATAAGGCTGATGACGTTACTACGTATATCGCAGAGATCGGACGTAACAGAAAGGTCGGAGCAGATTGTGAAACAGATATCGTCAATGTCTATAACTGGATCGCAGGAAAGACATCCGGAACGCAGGTAGCATATAAGCAGCATATCGCTATCAAGGTAGATAACAGTGGTTCTGGAGCTGCCGGTGATGCGATGGCATTGTCCGGCTCACTGATGTATAAGGGTGATGCCGTGAAGGGCGAATGGAATCCGGAAACAAAAACATTTACTGCAGATGCTGGTGTAACACCAGTGGAATAGGAGGATCACGATGAGCAAATTTACGTTCGACAAGAAAGAGCCCAAACTGTTGAAGCTGGAAATCGAAGGAAAGATCTTTCGATTCAATCCATATTCACTGGCAGTTACGAAGGCAGCAGAGAGATTCACACAATGTCAGGAACCGATCATCAATGCTCTGAAGAAAAAACCGAACGAGAAGGAATTAGATAAGCTCGTGCTTAGATCATGCGAACTTGTAAGGGAGACAGTGAACAGGATGTTGGGGAAGAATGCGTATGAAAAAATATTCTCCGGAAGAACAGTCGATTTTCAAGAGCATCAGCATCTGATGACTTTTATCTTTGAAGAGATTACTGCTTTCTGCCAGGTTAATCCAAAACCACGTCGTGAACCTTTTGCTTGATGATGCACCTGATCATATCACAGTATGTGGTCAGGTCATACCTATCAAGACCGATTTCCGCACCTGGATTCGATTTGAAAATACGATGTTGAAGGATTGCGACAATGAAGAACGATTCAAAGCTATCCTTGATGTTATGAATGGAATATATTCGGATATCCCGGAATTCATGGATCAGGTGTTATGGTTTTATCAATGTGGAATTATTCAGTCAGGGAAAGGAACTGGCAGAGCGAAACGGGTCTATGATTTTGAGAATGACCAGTACATGATTTATTCAGTCTTCCGGCAGTATTACAATATCGATCTGACTACTGCGCAGCTGCACTGGTGGATATTCAAGCAGCTGTTCATAGAATTGCCAGAGGATAGCACCATCAAAAAAGTGATGATGTATCGGTCCATCCGGATAACATCATCAATGTCTCCGGAGCAAAGGAGATACTACGCAGAAATGAAACGGATCTATGCACTTCCGGATAATAGGACTGCAGAGCAGAGGGCTGCCAGCTTTGCCACACTGCTTGCAGGAGGAATGAATATCAAAGAACCTTGATGGTTCTTTTAATTTTGAAATGAGGTGATGCGATGTCACAGGCTGATGGTAGTATCATCATCGATACCAGGATAGATGAAGCCGGTTTTTCCAAAGGACTGAACACGATGAAGACTGCAGCAGTAGCTGGGGTTGCTGCCATCACAGCGGCAATCGGTACAGCAAGTATTGCGGTCATAAAGCTTGGCTCAGAATTTGAACAGGCAAACGCAAAGGCTAGCACACTATTCGGCGATGCACAGGTGGATATGACGCAGTATCAGGGAAAGATGCTGGAGCTCTCCACGAAGACCGGTCTGGCTGCTTCTGAACTTGGTAATACGATGTATGATGCTTTATCCGCAGGTATCCCTGCCAGTGACGATATGTCAGAAGCACTGGGATTCCTGGAGAAGAATACGAAGCTGGCGAAAGCCGGTTTTACTGATGTCAATACAGCTACGACAGCAACAGCCAAGGTGCTGAATGCGTATAAGATGGACGTGTCAGAAACAGATAGGATCCACAAGGTATTGATGCAGACACAGAACAAGGGTATCACGACTGTAAATGAGTTGGGGTCTGTTCTGTCACAGGTCACTCCTACTGCATCTGCAATGGGAGTTTCATTCGAGCAGGTCGGTGCTGCTTTGGCAGGCATGACTGCACAGGGTACACCTACAGCTCAAGCAACTACACAGTTGAATCAGCTGATTGCAGAGCTCGGTAAGAACGGTACTCAGGCCAATAAAGCTATGATGGACATGTACGAGGGCATGGGATATGGCAAGAAATCATTTAAAGAATTGATGGATGAAGGTGTTACCCTTGTAGATATCATCGTGGATATGGAAGGATACGCAAAGGAGAACGATAAGTCACTGATCGATATGTTTGGATCTCTGGAAGCAGGGAAAGCAGCTTTATCGATGGCTGGTGATAATGCTATAACATTCACCAATAACCTTGAAGCTATGAAAACAAAAACCGATGTCGTAGGAGAAGCATATGACAAGGTCACGGACACCTTCAAAGAGAAATCTGCCAAGGTCGTGAATTCTCTTAAAAATGTCGGCATAGCGGCGTATTCAAAGTTTGAGAAGCCATTGAAAAAGTCAATGGATGTGGCACAGGGAAGTGTGGATGAACTATCCAGACAGATGAGTAATGGGAAGCTTGGAAAGAGTGTAGATAAGATTGCGGAAGCGTTTGGGAAGCTTATCGAAGTGGCGGCTAAGCTGGCTGAAAAAGCCATACCCTTGCTTGTGAATGGTTTTTCCTTCCTCATTGATCATGGGAAAGAACTCACGATAGCATTATCTGCTGTAGGTGGAGCCATGCTAGCCATGAAAACTTATAATACAGCGAAGGATGTTATAGAGCCTTTGATGAGATCGTTTCAACAAGCTGCACTCCAAGTAAAACTTTTTGAAATGGCCAATACCGGTGTCACCGTCTCGCAAGCTGCATTAAATGGAACTTTATCATTAGGGGAAACAGCAGTTGCTTTACTGACAGGGAAAATCAGTCTCGCTACCGCAGCTCAGACGGCATTAAACGCTGTGCAGGCTGTATCTCCGATGGGATGGGTTGCAATAGGTGTAGGCGCATTGACTGCTGGTCTTACAGCTTTATGTCTTATGACTAATGATGTAGTCGATGAAAATGAAGAACTTAGAGAAAGTCTTGAGAAATCTAATGAGGAATGGGAAGAACTAAAAAACACACAGGAAGAAAAGCTTGCGACAGACCTCGGTATGATCCAAAATACCGAGAAACTGAAAAATGAGCTAGAAACACTTGTAGATGCTAACGGGAAAGTGAAGAAAGGTTACGAGGATCGTGCCTCTTTTATCCTTGGTGAACTCAATGATGCGTTAGGTACTGAATACTCAATGACGGATGGCGTCATCAATAACTATAAGGAAATGACTTCATCTATAGATGAGCTGATTACGAAAAAAAGGGTAAAAGCTATCCTTGATGCACAGGAGCCTATCTATCAAAAGGCGATAACTGAACAGCAAAAAGAAGGTATCCAAATTGCTAAGCTACAGGCAGAAGTCACTGATAAAAATAATCGTATGAAGGCGATTGAAAATGACCTTATAAAAAAATATGGGGATAATTGGGCTATTGAGGCAGGGCGAGCACAGGATGCGATGCTACAGGAATATGGTACTCTTGCAAAATCCACAAGTGATAAGAAAAAGGTTTTGAATGATTATCAGAAAAGCTATGATAAGCATACAGAAGAAATAATCAATTATGAAAATAATGCTACTCTTGCTGCTAGTAAAAATAAAGACGATTGGGTCAAGGTACAAACGGATATACAAGCTGAGTCTGGTAGAACTTATGAAGAGAAAAAGAAGAATCTTGAGCTTGAAGTTTCTGCATTGGATATGGCTTATAAGGATTTAGTACAGCGGCAGGAGTCTGGTGATAAAAGAATCAGTGATGCACAAATCGAAGCTGCAAAAAAATCCAAAGAGAACAAGGAAAAAGAGCTTCGTGGAATACAGTCTACCGTAGAAGAAAAAACACCTGGTCTTATAGGTGTAGCTAAAAATCTCGCAGACAAGTCTGTGGAAGCGATGAATAAGGTAAAAGAAAGCAAGTCAAAGGGTGCTGATAATGCAGCCGGTTATGGGAAGGGAATCGATTCCAAAGCAGGAGCTGCTAAAACAGCGGGAGGAAGACTTGCTACTTCTTCTGCATCTGGATCTAGTAATTATTCAGGAATGAAATCGGTTGGACAAGAGTCAGCGCAAGGCTATATCGATGGTTTGGCATCAATGGCTGTAGATGCTTTCAATGCAGGATTTTCATTCGTGCAGAATGCGATGGCCGGAGCAAGAAAAGGGCAAGATTCGCATTCACCCTCTCGAAAATGGAAAAGAGAAATAGGTATAACAGCAGGACAAGGCTACATTTTAGGTCTTGAAGCTAAATCAAAGGATGCAGAGAAGACGGCTTCTGATTTCGTTAGAAGAGCTATTGATGCGGCCAACGAGGAAAGTGAACGAGGCATAGATATTTCAGGTATCGTTTCAAAAGCAAGGCAGGCAGTATATGCCGAACAGTCAAAAATGGCCGCAGTTGCGGATATACAGTCTAAAACCGAAATCCTAAAGACATCAATGTTTAAAACAGATCTATCGGCCATGTCTGTAACAATGAAGGGCGTTATCGAAAACCGTATCTATATCGGAGATAGGGAAACCGCTCATGTACTGGCACCATTCATCAGTGAAGAAATGGCATTTCAAGGGAGGTAAGGTATGCATAAGATAAACAAAAAGCCTATAAGGAGCTTCAGCGCTTCTATTGCGGCGTTCGATTACCAGCCGATGCAGATATCAAATACCTATACAGATAGTATGGTGCCTATATTGATAAAACGCGATATGAAACCTAAACGATACGACCTAGTGATGGATTTCATTTCCCAGAATGATATAAGTCGTTTCTTAACAGAGGCTATCGATAGGTTTGAATTGAGAATCGATGATGGATATGTGTATACGTGTTATCTTGATGGTGTACCATCAGTGCAGCAGGAAGGAGTATGCAGCTTCACGCTTACTCTTTCTTTGTTGGTGCTGCAGAGAGGAGAGGAACGTCGTTTTACCTTGAAAAACGGGGATAACTACATTACGATCAAAGGAACCTATAAAGCCGGTATCCGCTATGAGATAACACCTCATTACAATGGAGAAATCACAGTAGGAGGATATACGATACGTAATATCCATTCTGGTAAGAAGATAATCCTGGATGGCGAGAGCATGCTCATAACAGAGGATGGTAAAAACAAATATTCTGATGCGATGTTTACTAAGTTCCCCAGTTTGGAACCGGGCGACCATATCATCACGGTAAGCAACACAAATGCTGATGTCGTGATGTATTACAGTCCGGTATATCTGTAGGAGGTGAGATATGTTAAGCGTCAAGACACAAGATGGATGGCTGCCAATAACAGGCTATGAAAATTATTATATCGAGAAAACAGAGGACGGTACAGAAATGCTGTCCTTTGATATTTCAAAGGGACATCCACTATTTGAAAAATTGAAAAGCGAAATGTTGATCCGTAATAACGATAACGAATTTATCATCACCGGTGTCAACCTACCGTCAACTATAGCCACCATAACAGGTGAATTGAATTTGCATGAATGGAAGCAGGAGTTTTACTTTAAATGTAGCGATATCCCTGCACTATCCACGAAGTTACTTGTAGATGTGCTTGAATACATAAAACCTGTAGGGTGGTCAATCATCAATGCACATATCCGTGATATTAGAAGAACTACTGATACTGAAAAATGCAATGGATACGATATATTGATGCGCTGTCGTGACGTATACAACGTCTGGTACGATATCGATTGTTTAAGCAAGACAATCTATGTAGTAGATCCAAATGATTCAACTGACACAGGTGCTTATGTAACACCAGAGCTTAATATGACCGGCATTTCCTACAAGGAATCCAGCGCAGAGCGTGTGACGAGGCTGTACTGCTATGGCAAAGAAGATATGACATTTGCAGACATCAATAACGGGAAGCCATACGTGGAATGCTTTGATTATACGTCTGATGTATTAGTAGGAGGATGGTCGGACCAGCGCTATGATGTGAAAGAAAACTTTCTGGCGGATGCAGTTAAAAAGGTGAAAGAACTGGCTATGCCGATAGGGAGCTATACTATTGACGTAAAGGATCTGGCAAAAGTGGATGACAGGTATACTTATATCAAACTGGCTCTGCGTCATACTGTGCACTGTATCGTAGATCCGGAAAAGGGTTTAGAACTGAAGCATCGTGTTGTAAAAATCAAATGGTATCCGGATGAACCAGGCAAAAGAGTGGTCACATTATCCAATGAGCCGATTAAGATACAGGATAAAATCAAAAATGTCATATCAGCTGTAGGCGAAGACGGTCAGAAAATAACTGGTTCCATCCTGCAGCAAGCGCAGAAAAAAGCAATGGAGTTGATCAATACCTGGGCTACAGATGGATACGTGTATCTCACTGAAAACGAGATATATATCCTTGATAAAATTCCAAAAGAAGAAGCAAAATACTGTATACGAATGAACCTGGGTGGAATCGCATTCAGCCAACAGGGATGGGCAGGACCATATATATCTGCGTGGACCATTGACGGTAGATTCAATGCTGATTTTATTACTGCTGGAACGCTGCGGTCTATCAAAATAGAGTCAACCGAAATCGAAGGTGGTAGCATTAAGATAGGGAATTTTTTCAGAGTCAGCAATGAAGGTGTTTTGACTGCAACGAGAGCATATCTGGCAAATGCTACATTATTAGGCACAGTAGAAACTGTTTTCGGTGACCTGAAGGCAACGTTGTCTGGAGGTCTATTGAGTTTTGAGAATGCAGGTGTTGCAATGGGATCTATAGGCACCAGACAGCTCACGGACGGTAGAAAAGGTGTAGCTATTGAACTGAAAAGTCAGGCAGAATATTTCAATATCATGTACGAGACAGGAACATTATCATATTCAACCGCTTTGACCTTTAATAAAACAGATAAAATATGGAGCCTGGGTGGTGATGTAAATATGCATTTCAATAAGCTATATAATATCGCAGCTGCAAATGGTCTGCCGGGATTTACAGGAAAGATACCTATCGTAGTTGACATTACTACTGAAGGCAAAACGATAACTACATCCAAAAGTTATATAACTGTATCTAACGGTATTATCACAAATGGACCTAGAGAGGGGTGATTAAATGGAGATAGGAACAATACAGCAGTATGGAAACATCCTCAAAGCAGTAAGCACAGACATCGGTTATCAATACTCTTCCGGTCTTAAAATCAAGGTAGAGTACAAAGACAACTATCTGGATGGGTATGCAATGACATGGCATTGTGCGTATGATCGTAACAAAAAGCCAGTACCTTTGGTGTATGATTCTGAAACAATGCTAATAACATTACGTAAAGAATGCTTCATCAATGATGGGATGATATACATCGGAGGAGCTGCAGTGAGAGGTGATGAAATCATCAACCTGCGACCTGCAGAATTTGCCATCAGCTGTGCTGTGGATCACTCACTGAACGACCTGCCGGAAGAGCATGGATGGCTACAGGAGGCGGAACAGTTATTTAAGCAGATTATACACAATGAGTTCGAGCTGCCACTGAATGACTTAATGGCCAATACAGCGGAAGACCTGCTTAAGCTTAAACAAGACACCAGAACAGAACTAAGCGGGATGGAGCAGGATACCACCGCGAAAGTAGACACGCTTGTGCAGAATGCGAAAACAGATTTCAATTCTGTAAAAAAGGCTACTGAAACAGCAGTGAATCAGTTAAAAGTACAGGCAGCTTCTCAGCAGACACAAGTCACTAATTCGATCAACCAATCAACCATGCTACGGGATGATTTGATAGCAAAAAGAGACAGCGGCTTTTTTGATGGCTCTGATGGGGCACTGGTGCCGACCGGTTCCGGGTTCTTTACCTTGTTTAAAAGTGGCGGACACCTAAAAATCAGAGTGGTAAAAGGATCATCGCCACCACCGCTGGTCCATAAAAACGGGCATTTATATTATCGGAAAGTGAAGGAAGTGAACTGATGGCAATGAATGTAATTGACGTAGAATATGAAGAAATCGACCTCGGGCAGGTCGATGGAACGAACGGAACAAACGGAAGGGAGCTTGAGCTGCAGGTAGCAAGTAATTACATCCAGATGCGATATACCGGCGGTACATGGGCTAATCTATTGCCTTTGTCTTTGATTACCGGTCCGCAGGGATTGAAGGGGGATGCTGGTAAAAAGCTGCAGCTGCAGGCCAATGGAACGTATATCCAGTATAAATACGAAGGAGAGACGGCATGGGTTAACCTTATCGCGTTATCTGTGCTCAAAGGGCCGAAAGGTGAAGATGGAGCTGACGGAAAGAAATTGCTCATACAGGTGGCAGGCGGCTATATCCAGTACAGATACGAGGGAGACGGTTCATGGGTTAACCTGATATCGATAGCATCCATAACCGGCCCTGAGGGTAAAGTGGGACCGACAGCTTTTAAGGTTGACACAGCAACACAGAGCATCGTCTCTTTTAAGACTGCCAGAAATGCATCTGCGACCAAGACAAAAGGCCAGCTGACAGATGCCAGCGGAAAAGCACTGTATCCTGAAACGTCAACGGAACAGATTTATGCAGACGCCAACACGACTCAGGAGCAAATAAACAAAGGTGAGATGCATTATATTTCTCACGTCCCAGGCGAATCAATAACACTGGGAACCTATGATGAATGGGTAGCTGCAGGAAAACCTGTAGCACCATCGAATTTTGACTAAAACAGGAGGAAAACACATGCATAATATAACTATAAATAGTCGGGGGGGGGGGGCACTATACAAAGTTACCCCACAGCCCACAACCCACAAAGAAAGGAGGATGCTGTCAACCGAGGATAGCATCCTCAGAGAATGCGAAAGGTGGTGTAGAGCTTAACAGCATACACCGTGATAGATTATGGTAGAAGTACCTATAGGTATAACAGAATATGGATCAAATGAAAATGGAGAGTATTGGAAATTTACGAGCGGTTTATTACTTTGTAAAAAGGTGATGCATATAAACACTGAATTTACAACTCAATGGGCTGGAGCGTTTATATTTCAAAGCGCTGATGGTGAGCAACTCGGACAGCCACCTCATATTTTCTTAGATATACCGCATGTTACAGTACATGCGATAGACTTCGATGCATTAAATGAAGGAGGTGTACACGGGACAAGTGGAAATAATTTAGGAAAAGTATATTTCTATCGTCCTGCGCCTTTATCTAATGTTGAATTTGATATATCCATTATTGCAATAGGCCGCTGGAAATAATCTAACACATGCTGTAAAGCGATATTATGGTAACGATGCCAACCAAGCAATATGTAGATAGTAATATGCGATACTTAGACTTAGGCTCAATCAAGGATGTGGCAGGAAGCAATATAGCGGAAAAATTTTGTAATAAAATCCTTACTCTGCCGTTTGAAGAAAAGATGGCCATATCAGGTAAATCATTTAGTGGTTCTTTCCAAGATTCGATGGTTTACGGATTTAATATGATTTATTTACACGCAGGGAAAGGGTATTTAGGTGCTATTATTTATACATATTATAATAGTGATTGCTATTACGCTTCCGTGGCCGATGGTACTATCGGATACAAACTTTTACTATCAATATAACCTTTCGCAGACAGCGAAAAAAGAAATGAAAGAATTAACTATATTTAGCTGGGGGGGGGGGGCGGATTTTACCGTCTCTTTACAAACCCGAAAGGGGGTGCAGGATGTAGTTTCCTGTGCCCACAGAAGGGTGGTGTCAGCTATTTAGATAGCATGACAGGTGATGTATTATGGTAAAGATGCCAATAAATTTGACCATACAGCCGGCGGAAAAAGCAAAGAGTGATTCTATGATATTCCCATATCCTATTAAAGTTGTAACAGGGTATTACCGTGTCCAAGGAAGTGCCCAGACAGGATTAAACGACAGACAACAAGCAATGAATTTCGCTGAATCTTTTCAGGGAACGGAAATCATGTTCGACATTATTTTGCACGCTGATGCAAGAACTAGAGTTGTCGGCCACATGTATCAAGAAGGATCACACGGTGAATTTATAATTATGGGTGCTAATTCGCTTGCCTTTTATGCAAAATATAACGGGGTGTGGACTGGGAAGGAACTTTGAAATAATACATCACGCTATCGATAGCGTATTTATGCTCAAACAAACTTTAAAGCCTACAATTACAAAGTCTTATGTTGTATCTGCTACTGAATTTACAGCTGGAGAAGCTACGGTGATAGGTACAGCATCCGATATAGGTATGGATATTGATAAACTGGCATCAGACATTGGTATCTCTTATTTTAGTGGAGTATCAAGAAATGAAAGCTTTTTATATAATCTATATGCTTATACGGGAGGAAGCAAAATATATTTTGTAACAAACGTTACACAGAGGTTAGGATTTAGGATTATTTGGCAGGAGTATATCTGACACCACAGCAGGAACAGCATCCGCTGTTTATGATTAAGTTACCGATTTATAGCGATACAGGATGGGAAAATTTAGATGGCATCAAACTTCGTGGTAGGATAAAGAACGGAATAGCCACGATTGTGTTTGAAGGCTATGGGTTTAGCGGAACACCAGGTAGCGACACACTGGTGTTTACCTTACCTCAAAGATATTGGCCAAGTGCAGGGATATATTTTTGTTTCTTTTCAAACAATATCAAACCAATTGCATATGGATGCAGAATACAACTTACAGGAGGTATTAGAGCATTTGCAATAGATAGGCCTGATAATGTTATAGGGACTGTATCTTATCCTGTTAGATAAAAGGAAGTGATCCAAGTATCTCGCATGGGCGTGCGTTAAACGCCCTTTTATTATGCCAAGATGGCGGAAAGGAGAATCACAATGAAATATGATTGGAAGAAATGGTGGAGAGCTGCAGGAATGCGAGCATTAAAGACTATGGCGCAGGCAGGTATCGCCGGCATCGGTGCAGCTGCAGCTATGGGGCAGGTTGATTGGTCTTATGTTGCATCTGCGACGGTATTAGCTGGTTTATTGTCCATGCTCACCTCTGTAGCAGGTTTACCTGAATTGGATATGCCGCAGGAGTAGTGCATGGATGATTTGACAAAACTGCTCATGTTGCTTGCCGGATCCGTTGTCATACAGGTAGCGCCAATAAAGGTCAATCCCTGGACATGGCTGTTTAAATGGATAGGGCAGCAGCTCAACGGAGATATGAGAAAGAGCCTTTGTGAGTTAAGCCGAACAGTCGATCAGAATGAAATTGACCGCATCCGTTACGAAATCATGGACTTTGCAAATTCATGCAGAAATCATCGTAGACACACAAAGGATGAATTTCATCACATCGTAGAAATCAATACAAAATATCATGCGCTTATTAAAAAGCACGGTATACAAAACGGCGTACTCGACACTGAGTACGCCTATATAGAGAAAACATATCAAAAATGCCTAGAAAAAGGTGTCTTTGATCAAATAGAAAGCGAGGACGAAGAATAATGAAGATTTTACTTATTGCAGGACATGGCGCAGGCGATCCAGGAGCTTCCGGCTGCGGATATAAAGAAGCTAACCTTACCAGAGAGTTAGTCAATCTGATTGCACCGAAGCTTAGAAAGTATGCGACAGTGGATGTGTACAATGAAAACCGCAGCGCATTCTACGATGTGCAGAACGGTACATTCAAAATTGGAAAGTACGATTATGTGCTGGAAGTGCATTTCAACGCATTCAATGGATCTGGACACGGAACAGAAATCTTTGTAACAGACAGTGAGCAGTATACCGATGTAGAGCAGGCCATCATGAACAAGCTGGGAAAGCACTTCGTGAAGCGTGGCGGCTCCGGTGTTAAGGTGACAAACTGGCTGGTGATCTATACATGCAAGTGTTTAGGTATCAGCTCCGCCTTGTTAGAGACGTGCTTCATCGACAATAAGGCGGACATGGCCGAATACCAGGCAAACAAAGAATCCGTCGCACAGGGCATTGTAGACGGCATTGCAGAAGGCTTCCAGCTGAAAGCAAACACCGTAGAGCAGAAGCCTGGCAATAAACCTACAGAACATAAGAAACCTTCCAAGCCTGCGAAACCGGCACAGCCTGATCAGATTCTGCATAAAGGAGAATACTTCACAATTCCGGGAGTGCATAGCGTAGACCAGGTTTTAGACAGTATGGACAGCATCTGGTGCGAGGAGATGACCGGGAACGGCGGTAACTCCATTCAGGCGGGACCACTTACCAAATGTGATAAGAACGGTAAGAAAACAAAGTCACAAGTTTTCAGCGTAGGTGATTACTGGAAATGTGACAAGAAATTCAAGGTGCTTGCAGTGGATAAACCTACAAATTCAGTACAGGCAAATATTGGTGGCCGTAAGATTTGGCTGTACGCCGGTCCATTGCGTGAAGTCTAATACATAAAATAACCCTACTTCTCTTAATTGAGATGTAGGGTGTTTTTTGCTATTCATCCCTATTTTTTACCGTTTGTCCCAGATAACAGATAAATACTGAAAAATATGTTAGTTTAAATATGAGGTGATTTTATGTTCGCAAATAAGAAAAAAGTAGTACAAAAGAAAGAGGAACCGCATCCTGATTCAAGAGTAGCATCCATAGAAAAGGAATCAGGAATATCATTTGCGGATGTAAATATACATTATGCGAGCAGTAAGCCAAAGGAATTAAATGCACATGCGTATGCATATGGAAATGATGTTTATTTGGGGCCAGGGCAAGAAAAGCATTTAAGGCATGAACTGGGACATGTTGTGCAACAAAGGCAGGGGATAGTAAGACCTACGATGCAGTTAAAGGGATTTCCAATCAATAC
Organism: Clostridium sp. DFI.1.208; assembly: GCF_024463855.1. Lineage (NCBI taxonomy): Bacteria > Bacillati > Bacillota > Clostridia > Eubacteriales > Clostridiaceae > Clostridium > Clostridium sp. DFI.1.208. Next base: position 68,944 of record NZ_JANGCA010000023.1, read on the forward strand.
TGATTCTGTTTTAGAAAAAAAGGCTGACCACATCTCAATAGAAAACGAGTATATGAATAAGTCAAATAAAATCATACAGAGGATAAGCTATGAGATAACGGATTTTGTGTACAGGATGAAATATAATAGAACCCATTTCAAATTTATAAAACAACTCAGTATTGCTAAGGCTGAAAACCGTGTAACCATGTTACGGAAACGTATCAATCAATATGCTAATAATATAGCAGAATCTGCGTCTAATGAAGATTTGGGAAAATGTGTCAATGTTCTTACTGATGATATAAGCATAGAACGCCTTGTTTATTTTATGAAAGAAGACGCAAGTAGTCAGGCATTCATAACTTTAATGAAACATAATGATCCAAATACTAGGTTAGCTGTATTGAAATCTTATTTAACACAGCGAATAAGGTCAGCAGCTTATATGAGTGATGATGATTTTGGTGACTATGTTCTTATACTTATGGACCCCGATAGAACAAATCCGATTTTTAGTGCATTACCAACTGAATTATTAGGTGCAAGTAGTACGGTTTTTATTCGTGAAGTATGTGAAGAAGAAGCAGAGCAAATAACACAAAGTGGCAAATTGATACGTCATAAAGATGTAAGAAATGCTATATGGTTTAAAGATCCTAGAGCTGAGAATCATGTTACATCAACACATGTAGTTACCTTTACTCTTTCTAAGGCATTAAAAGATTTTGGAAATGTTTTTATAGATTTTGCAACCATAAATCAAGGTGGTGAGGCGTCGTATCCTGATGGTATAATATTCAAAAGTGGAGCGGAGCAAGGATGTTATGGGGTAGGCGCACAAATGTTGGATAGATTAAATTCAGCTATTTCAGATATAACAGTCGTTAAAAAGCAGTTGTAATTACTTCTATAAAATCATATGTATTCTCATACTATGTATAAATGATTACGAAAAAACGTTAATTATACTATAATATCGTTATACCGCACCACACACTAAGGATGATACCTAGGCAGTATCTAAATTGCGGTATTGACCACCTACGGGTGGTCTTTTATCATTTTATAGCGATAAAATTCCGTATTTGATGATTTTTATGCTTAAAGACCTCGTTTTATGAGATAATGTATAATTTATTACCATTATTTAATATACTTCTTTAAATTAAAAAAAATTATATGATATCCTTATATTGGAGGTAATGAGTATGCAAGAAAAGAGAAGTCCTTTAGAATATCCGTTTCTAGATTATAAAGGTATTATGTATGTATTAGGTGATATTTGTAAAAAAGATCAAGCATATAAAATTATACATTATTTATTAAATGAAATAGACGATGATGGAAATTTATTGATAGACCCTAAGCGAGTGCCAACTATTAATAAATTGATAGTTCCTACAGATATATTCTGTAAAAGATTTGGAATTGATAGAGATAGATATAAATAGTATCTATTGAAAAAAGGAGATAATATGTCAAAGAAAACAAGCCCATGTATTTTATCTGTTGAGGCGGCTGGAGAATTATTGGGTTTAGATGCACAGACTGTTCGTATTTGTATCAGAGCAGGCCATTTTGGAGATTTTGCACAAGCGATAAAAAGCAAACCAACAAATGAATGCTATCTCTATATAATAAGTAAATTCAAACTATATCAATACTTAGGGTTGGATGTTAATTTATCCATAGAGGAAACTTTGGAATTAGTGAGACAAGGGAAACCTCCTTTTATAGAACAAACATCATACCCTATAAAAGATTTACTATCTGAAATGAAAAGCAAGGGATGCACACTTTTTGAAAGGAATACTGCAAGCACTGTATCAAGTGTTAAAAAGGTGATAAAGGAATAAAGCATCAAAATGAATTTAGAGAACTATAGAAGATTGAAAAACTTATACACCCTGAATTTTTTAGAATTTAGGGTGTTTTTTGAGCATATAAAATAGTCTGTATGAGAGTAATTGCAATTATTTAACTGTGGATAGGAAATAGACATAGCTCTGAAACGCTGTCCGAATTTCGGACGGCGTTTTATAACTTGGGGACTTAAGGTCCCTTACTGTCAGCGTGTTTCTCATTCGTCATTCATGTTGAATGAGAAAATCATTATCTATCAGCATAAGGAACTACGGACGAAATTCATACGCAGTTACATTGAATTGCAAGGATATGAGAGAGATATATGAAATTCTATAAAAGAAAAATAACGAACAGCCTTGGCGTTGTTCGTTATTTTTCTAGCTTAATAGGAGTAATAAATTATGTAATTAAGGTTAAAAGAAAATGAATTATGCAACGAATAGTTTTGATCAGAATACAGTATTAAAGCACATATATTGTCAAGAAATGGCTTTTAATGTCTATCGTTATTTATATTTTTATATCTCTCGAGTTCTTTTTGTAACTTGTTTAATCTATTTTTATGTATGGAATCATTTAAAAGGGCATTTATCATATTCTCTTTATCTTTTTCTGATAAATTACTATTAGATTTTATATCTTCTTTTATTTTTTCAATGTTACCGCTTATCCTCACCCATTCTAAGTAATTTAACTCATTGTATAATGCAGAATTTCTTTTTATATCTTTAATGCTATTTTTAACCTTATTTAAGAGGACATCATCAAAAATATCTGGATTCAGCACCATTTTGCTACTATCACAATCAGCATCAGATAAAAAATCAGTGTAAAAATCTTTTATTGTTATATCGTTGTAATTTTCAATTTCTTGTTGATAAGTAGACCAAATATAAACACTTTCGTCACTCATTGCATAAAAGTTCAAATAATCAACAAAATCAATAAAAAAATCTTCTAGTGAAATGCTTTCCAAAAAAGCGTTAACAACATAACGCATAGCTAAAGTATAATCATCTAGAACATCGTTATAGCATCGAAGTGAACAATCCTTATCAATAATTCTCCTTATATTTTCCATTGATTTAGATGATATACCATATTCGTTTGATATGGCTTTTAAATCAACATCTGTTGAAGGTTCAGATTCTAAGCCTAATAAGTAATCAATCGAGACATTAAAATAAGATCGATATGCTAATAAGTCTGAAAGAGATGGTTCTGTTTCATCCTCTTCAGCTTCCAATTTGCTGATTCTAGAATGAGCTACACCAATTTCTGATGCAAGTTCTCGCTGAGATAAAGCTTTCCTATTAGGCGATTCTGTACGTTCTCGTAGTTCTCTCATTATAGAGTGAATTTTATTTATGCCTAATTTATTGAAGTTTTTTTTGACTGGCATTATTATCTCTCCTTTGTTATTTGGTAGATAACAATTTAATGAAATGTTATCTTTTGTTATCTTAGAGATAAATTTTCGTTTTTAGCAAAAATTTGTGATATCATATTCATAAAAGGTAACACAAAATGTTATTGTTATCTTAATTATAACACTGATGTTTGAAAAATCAAGAGGAGGTTATAGGATGAACAATATTGATGTCAGGCAGCATGCAGCAAATCTTGGTGTAAAACTTTGGGAAATAGCTGATTACATGGGGATGCATGACAGTAATTTTTCAAGGAAATTGCGAAAGGAGTTATCAGTAGAAGAAAAGCAGAAAATTATTAAAGTAATAGACTACGTGTCAAAGCAGAAAAGAGGTGAAATAGTTTGAGTGATTTTAAAACGTTTACCCAAGACGATGATGCAAAATTGTTTAATTCACAAAGTAAGATAGTGCCTATAATATATGAAATAGGTATTATCAAAGCCACAACTGGAAGATGTTATATGTTCTCAGGGGAAGAAATAAGACGCTTCCAGAATGATTATAAGGGGCTGGATGTCAGCTTAAAGATAAAAACTCTTTTCGCTCAGGTAGATGCATAGCATGGAGGATATAAAGATGGAGCTGGTAGTCAGAGAAGCAAGAGAAAGAATTGGCATATCAGTGTGTTGCATGGCCGATATACTTAAATTAACTGAGGAAGATTATTTATATTGCGAAGAACATTTTAATGATTCAAGTGCATTTATATGTTTACGGATTTGTAATATCTTAGGGCTTGATTTCAGTAAGGTTTAAAGGCGGGAAACCGCCTTTTTATCTGTATTGCATATAATAACGAAAAATACATATAAGAATTACAGATTAACAATAGTCTAACAAATATATAAGAAAAACCTTATTTAATCAAAAAACTTATGTTGCATTATTATACACGAATTAGAAGCGGCTTACAATTCATATCCACTGATTCCCAATGTATAGAAAATAGCGGAAAGCAAAAAAAAAGGATATATTCCTTCCTGAATGCGGCCTGTGGAAACATACGCATGAAAACATGCAGTTTAAGATTCTCATTCCGATACAATGGTAATCTGATTATCGTATTTTTTAAACCGATCGGCATACGTATCCTGCTCGATAAAAATAATATCACCATTGGAATCCTTAACGATGTAGGCGCCCTTCAAAGATCCGGAAAGCAGCTTAAAAACCTGTTCATTAAGCTTCTTATATTTACCGTGAGAGACACGAGTACCAGACAAATAATAAAGCTGCTCCTCATCATCCAGACTGATATTCGTAAAGCTATCGGCACTGACATAGGTTCCACGGATGCTTTTTGCGAATCGCTGTTCTTCCTTACGTTCACTGATATAGGTTCCTATGGCATACGATACAATACATAATAAGCAGGATACGAGGATGAAAGAGATTTTAACAATACGGTATTTCTTCTCTATATTCATGAGTTTCCTTTCTGTGAGTACTGGACTGCAATCTACAGCTTCTGAAAAGCTGTAGCATACAGCCGTGTGTTTATCAGTAATCATTTTAACAGTAATCATCATAGCATACTGTCAGTAGGGATTGTACTGGATTTAAGCATTATTAAGATTGTTTGTCTGTCTGCTAAAATCAAATGAGAGCTGCTATGCAACAGAATGTAAAAAATCTAAATTATATACTTTGAAAATAACTAAAAACCACTTATAATGAAAAAAAGGGTGATACAATGGGTATACGAACGTTAGCAATCCAGGTAAATGGATATGAAGTACAGGCAAAATACAGGGAAGCGGATATCAAAACAATATTTGTGCCGTTTCTTCAACATATCATACAGCTGCAAAAAGAATCAGGAAAAAGACTCATTGTCTTTTTGGCCGCTCCTCCTGCTACAGGAAAATCCACACTTGCTATAGCACTCTGTCAGTTTGCCAGAGAATTGGGCTGTGAGGATATGCAGTATGCCGGTATGGATGGATTTCATTATACGAATGCCTGGTTGGATTCTCATTTGCTTAATGGAAAAAAACTAAAGGAAATAAAAGGTGCTCCGGAAACATTTGATGCAGAAGCAATGTATGCGTTGATAAAGGAAACAAAAAGAAGCGATACCTGGTGGCCGGTATATGATCGTAATCTTCATGAGCCGCTAAAGCATAAGCTGCACGTTACAGGCAGTATCCTTCTTGTGGAAGGAAATTATCTTCTGTTGGATGAGGAACCCTATCGCTCTCTTTCTACACTATGTGACTATTGTGTATTTATACAGGCAGAGGAAAATCTGCTGCGCGACAGACTCATTGACAGAAAAAGCCGCGGTGGTCTAAGCAAAGAGCAGGCAGAGGTTTTTTATGAAAAAAGCGATCGCTGCAATGTACAGCGTGTCTTACAGAAGGGTTTGAGCAGTGATGAGGTGTGGAAGCTTTGTACAGATGGAGGATATCAGCTTATTTCTCGCAGCTTTGACGAAGCGTGGCAAACATTCTGTGAATGAGAAAGGCAGCGATACACATTGCCGTAATATAAATGATATTGCCGATCCATATGCCTGTATGCTTCATAATCTGAGAGAATACAGGCTGGGTTGTGATTTTATAAGGACTGATATAGAACATATTGATATCTCCATAGGAGTGAAATAAAACATTGAGCAGTGTGGCGATTCCTATGCAGACAAATAAAATGGGAAGAGTTTTTATATAGCCTGAAAAAGATGTATCACCGTGTCTTGAAAAACCGATGAAAAAGCCAACAAAGAGAAGAAGAAGGTGCCAGATAAAGGCGTGCAGAGTCAAAGTGATGTAAGGATGCATGAGACCATCCGGTACCAGCAGCGCCATCAGTCCACCAAGCAGATTGAAATCCATCAGGAAGGTTTCCAGAGGAATCAGCCATCTGCTTTTTTTCATAATGGGAAGAAGTGCGCAAAGATACATGGGAAGACTGCATAGCTGAAAAGGAAAGATCCACCAGTCGTAGGTTTTGTTATCCATGACATAAAAATGAAACAGCTGTTTATATAATTCAGATAGCAGTAAAATCACTGCTATTACAAACAGTATACGATGATAGCAGCGCTCATTCACCTTTCTAAGCTTCCATGCCAGCATAACAGACAGAGGAATACCACCAAGCAATATAACGATATGAAATAGTCCATAGGGCTGTGGCTCAGTCATTGTCCATGCCGTCGCATGCAGAAAATCCTCCATGTAATCACCTCCTGCCTATAGTATGGACATGGCAGTATGAAACTGCAATAGAAAAAGTGATTTTCATTGTAAGCAGCCTTGAAACCGGAGGCTTCTCATACCACTTTTGCATGTAGTCCTTCCTGTTTATTTTCCCTTGCAATACAGGGATAATTATCTGTTTTCACCTGATAAGCTGCGTTTCTTCAGGGTTCATATAGAATTGACAAACCCAAATAGGAACAGCATAATGCAGCTTTACCAATTCAGCTATAGCTGTCAGCGAAGAAGCAAATAAAAGGGATGCTTCTTTCGGATATCTAAATTATCGTGGGGAGGAAAGGGTGCTTTAAATTATCGTGGGGTTTATTGATTGGTTCCCTCTAAATTATTGTGGGGTGTTTCTTTTTGTTCAATTTGTTCATTTCTATAAAAAAACCTTTCGTTGTAAAATATTGTTGTCAGGCAATTATTCAAACGAAAGGAGTGGTTTTCCACTATGGATATTATATCAGAATTATTAAACATTCCTCAAGAGGATATCTTATCCTCGTCATCATATCGTGATGAAGATGGCACATTAGTTATCAATGTTACCCTTGTTCCCAAGCAGCTACCCTGTCCCGCTTGCTCTTGTTGCACTTCACATGTAAAAGATTATAAGATTAAGTCTATTAAACATTCTGCTCTTAACCATAACTCTTGTATTATCCATTATCGTGCAAGACGCTATGTCTGTACTGTTTGCGGTAAAACTTTTTTTGAATCTAATCCCTTTACTCCTGTCGGTAATATAGTCAGTAATCTTACGTTATTGAATGTCCTGAA